>NZ_DASVFL010000347.1:0-11837 GCF_036380075.1 Lentzea sp.
GCGGCCAACAAGTGCTTCCTCTACCACGTGATCGGCAACGGGACCGGTGAGTGGAGGGTGCCCGTCGGCGGCATGGGCGCGGTCACGGCCGAGCTGGAACTGGCCGCGCGCGAGGCCGGCGCGCGGATCGTGTGCGACGCCGAGGTGACGTCGGTCTCGTCGGACGGCAGGACCGCGTCCGTCACGTACGGCTCCACGACGGTCGAGGCGCGGTTCGTGCTGTCCAACGTGGCGCCCTCGGTGCTGGGACGGTTGCAGGGCAACGAGGTCCTGGACGCGCCCGGCTGCCAGTTGAAGATCAACATGCTGCTGCGCCGGCTGCCCGCGCTGAGGTCCGGCGTGGACCCGCGGCTCGCGTTCGCGGGCACGTTCCACCTCGACGAGTCCTACGACCAGCTGGAGACCGCGTACCTGGAGAGCGCCGCCGGCCAGGTGCCGTCGGTGCTGCCCGGCGAGATGTACTGCCACTCGCTGACCGACCCGTCGATCCTCGGGCCCGGTCTCGCGGGGCACGAGACGCTGACGTTGTTCGGCCTGCACCTGCCCGCGTCGCTGTTCCAGGGGCGCAACGACGAGCTGCGCGACGAGCTCGTGGGCCGCTACCTCGACCAGCTCGACGCGCACCTCGCCGAGCCGATCCGGGACTGCCTGGCCGTGGACGCCGACGGGAAGCCGTGCGTCGAGGCCCGCACGCCGCTGGACCTGGAGGCGGAGCTCGGCCTGCCGGGCGGCAACATCTTCCACGGGGAGCTCGACTGGCCGTTCGCCGAGAGCGACGACGAGGTCGGCAGGTGGGGCGTGGAGACCGGTGTGGACAACGTGTTCCTCTGCGGCGCGGGCTCCCGGCGTGGCGGCGGGGTGAGCGGCATCGGCGGCCACAACGCGGCGCGGGCGGTGCTCGAACGACTCTGATGTCCCGGAATCGGCGACATGCTGGATGACATTCGTCGTCATCTCTGTTTACAGTTGTCGTCGTGGGGGACTTCTACGGAATCGCCGAGATCGCTGACGCCATGGGCCTCAGCCGCCAGCTCGTGACGGTGTGGCGCAAGCGGCGTTCGCACGGCATCCCCGAGCCGGACGCCGAGCTCGCCTCGGGCCCGATCTGGCGCAAGGAGACGGTCGAGCCGTGGATCGAACGCACCCGAGGCCGGCTGGGTCTCGCGGGCGGCGCCGAGTCGGCGAGCCGCAGTCTCCGGCTGAGGGTGTGCCGCCGCGTGCTGAGGCTGGCCGCGCTGATGCTGGAGGAACCGCAGCGCCCGCGCGTGCTGAACGAGGCAGCCGCCCAGCTGCGCGACCTGGCGCACGAGATCGACCAGACCGCCGACGACGTGGTGGGTGCCCTGCTGCGCGAACTGGTCGAGCCGGTGCGCGACCCGGACGAGGCCGCCGAGCTGCTGCGGGTGCCGATCATCGAGTCGTTGCCGCTGGTCACGGCTGTGGCGCGCAACTCGCCGGACTGGTGAGCCGCACCTAAGGATTTATATATCAAGGGTTCTTGCTAAAGGGTTCTTGCTACGCGTACGGTGATGTCATGACCGACGCTCCGATCACCGACCCCAAAGCGCTCCGGGCGCTGTCGCACCCGTTCCGGTGGAAGCTGCTCCAGGTGCTCACCGAGCAGGGCCCGCACACCGCCACGCAGTGCTCGGAGAAGCTCGGGGAGAGCGTCGCGAGCTGCTCGTACCACCTGAACATGCTGGCCAAGTACGGCTTCGTCGAAGAGGTCGAGGGGCCGGGCCGGCAGAAGCCCTGGCGGATCGTGCGCGGACGCCAGGCCATCTCGACCGAGGGGCTCGAGGGCGAGGCCGCGCTGGCGGCCGAGGCGGCCGCGATGGCCTACCTGGACCAGGAGTTCGAGCGCACGCGCGAACGCCTCCGCCGCCACGAGCACCTGCCGGAGGAGTGGCGCAAGGCCGTCGGCACCCAGGGCACCGTCAAGTTCCTCACCGTCGAGGAAGCCGCCGAGTACCAGGCGGAACTGCAGGCGCTGCTGGAGAAGTACGACGACCGCCGGCTCGACGAGTCGCTGCGGCCGGAAGGCGCGCGGGCGGTCAGGTACTTCCTGGCCGTGACGGTCGCGCCCGAATAACAACCCCCGTGAGGAGAACCGCCATGTTGTCGCACCACGACGCGTTTGCTATCGCGAAGTTCCGTCAGCAGGAGTTCGAGGCCGACGCCGCCGCGCGCCGGCTCGTGAAGAAGGTCGAGGAGGAGGTCAAGGCCGAACCCGAACGGCGCCGGTTACGGCTGTCCGTCCGGGTCCGGCACGCCTGATCAGGCCACGGGCTCCAGCCGCACGATGACCGACTTGGACGTCGGCGTCCCCGAGATGTCTGCCTTGGAGTCCAGCGGCACCAACGGGTTCGCCTCCGGGAAGTACGTCGCCACGCACCCGCGCGCGGTCGGGTAGGAGACGATCCGGAACGCGTCCGCACGCCGTTCGACGACGCCCGTCGGGTCGTCCTTCCACTCCGAGACGATGTTCACCATCTGACCGTCGGCGAACCCGAGCGCCTTCACGTCGTCGGGGTTCACGAACACCACGCGCCGACCGTCCTTCACGCCGCGATAGCGGTCGTCCAGGCCGTAGATCGTGGTGTTGTACTGGTCGTGGCTGCGCAGGGTCTGCATCAGCAGCCGGCCCTCGGGCACGTCGATGACCGTCAGGTCGTTCGCCGTGAAGTTCGCCTTGCCCGTGGTCGTCGCGAACTCCTGCGAGTCGCGCGGCGGGTGCGGCAGGACGAAGCCGTCCGGCTGGCGCACGCGCGTGTTGTAGTCGGTGCAGCCCGGCACGACGCGCGCGATGTGCTCGCGGATGACGTCGTAGTCCTTCTCGAACTCCTCCCACGCGACGGGGTGGGAGGGGCCGAGCACCTTGCGGGCCAGCCGGCAGACGATCGAGACCTCGGACAGCAGCTGCTCGGACGCCGGCGCGAGGCGGCCGCGCGAGCGGTGCACCACGGACATGGAGTCCTCGACCGTGACGAACTGCTCGCCCGAGTGCTGGACGTCGCTCTCCGTGCGGCCCAGCGCGGGCAGGATGAGCGCCGTGCGGCCGTGGACGACGTGCGAGCGGTTGAGCTTCGTCGACACGTGCACGGTCAGCGAGCACTGCTCCAGCGCCTTCTCGGTCACCGGGGTGTCCGGGGTGGCGCTGACGAAGTTGCCGCCCATCGCGATGAACACCTTGCCGCGGCCGTGGCGCATGGCGTTGATCGCGTCGACGGTGTCGAAGCCGTGCTTGCGCGGCACGGAGATGCCGAACTCGGTCTCCAGCGCCTTCATGAACAGCTCCGGCATCTTCTCGTAGATGCCCATCGTCCGGTCGCCCTGGACGTTCGAGTGGCCGCGCACCGGGCACAGGCCCGCGCCCGGCTTGCCGATCATGCCGCGCAGGAACATGACGTTCGCGATCTCGCGGATCGTCGGGACGCTGTGCTTGTGCTGCGTCAGGCCCATGGCCCAGCAGACGATCGTGCGCTGCGAGTCGACGAACATGCCGGCGACCTTGGTGATCTGCTCGCGGGTCAGGCCGGTCGCGGTGAGCACGCGGTCCCAGTCGAGCTCGCGCAGGCTCTCGGCGTAGGCCTCGAAGCCGTGCGTCTTCGCGCCGATGAAGGTCTTGTCGAGCTTGTCCCACTGCAGCAGCAGGTGGCCGACGGCCTGGAACAGCGCCTGGTCGCCGCCGACCTTGATCTGCACGAACTCGTCGGACAGCGCCGTGCCGCGGCCGACGACGCCCGCGACGTTCTGCGGGTTCTTGAACCGCATCAGGCCCGCCTCCGGCAGCGGGTTCACGGCGATGATCTTCGCGCCGTTCTTCTTGGCCTCCTCCAGCGCGCTGAGCATGCGAGGGTGGTTCGTGCCGGGGTTCTGGCCGACGACGACGATCAGGTCGGCGAGGTCGAAGTCCTTGATGGACACCGATCCCTTGCCGATGCCGATGGTCTCGGTGAGCGCGGAACCGGACGACTCGTGGCACATGTTGGAGCAGTCCGGCAGGTTGTTCGTGCCGAACGAGCGGACCAGCAGCTGGTAGAGGAACGCGGCCTCGTTGCTGGTGCGGCCGGAGGTGTAGAAGATCGCCTCGTCCGGCGACGGCAGTGCCGTCAGCTCGTCGGCGATGAGCGTGAACGCCTCGTCCCAGGCGATCGGTGTGTAATGCGTCGCACCGGGCCGCAGCACCATCGGTTCTGTGATCCTGCCCTGCTGGCCGAGCCAGTAGTCGGTCCTCGTGCGCAGGCTCTCGATGGAGTTCGAGGCGAAGAACTCGGGCCCGATCCGCCGCTTCGTCGCCTCCTCGGCGACGGCCTTGGCGCCGTTCTCGCAGAACTCCGCCATCTTGCGGTGGCCCTGCGGCTCCGGCCAGGCGCAGCCGGGGCAGTCGAACCCTTCGCGCTGGTTGAGCAGCCGCAACGTCTTCACGGTGCGCCCGACGCCCATCTGCTCGACCGCGCGGTCGAGCGAGACGAGCACACCGGGGATTCCCGCTGCCCACGTCTTGGGCGTGCTGACTTCGAGCGCGGACTCGTCGACGTCGTGCTGCGGAGGCTTGCTGCTCATGCCTCCATTCAACGCCGATCGACGTCGGCGCCGCCAGCGCCCCCGAAGAACGCGGCGGCACCGCCCGTCACGGGCCCCAAGGGGTTTGATCGGTCCGTGACGGTCAATTGTGATCGGTGTCACGACGACGCGGCACCCCTGAACGAGTGGTCGGGGACACCCGGTCAGGCACTCGTGCCGCAGGTCGGGCCCTCGCCGAGCCGCGGTGCGAGGTAGCCGTCGGACCTGGTGGAGCACGCCGCGTCGTCGATGCGGAGCTGCGTGCCCCTGATCTGCAGGCCCTGCGGGACCAGCCGGTAGTCGGCGACGGCGTGCAGCCGGACGACGAAGTCCTCGTGGCCGCGCACGGCGGCCCTGTCCGCGGGTGCGAAGGCGTAGGCGATGACGTAGTCGCTGCGGATGACCTCGGTGCCCTCGTCGTCGACGGCGAGTGCGATGGCGCCCCTGACCTTGATGCCGCCGGGCAGTAGCGCGGTGCCCTCTTTGAGCCGGGTCACCAGCGTCGGCAGGATCGGCGTCCACGCTTCCCGTGCCTCCGCGGGAACCAGGGAGAGGAACGCGGTCGCGTCGTGGTCCAGCAGCACCGCGCGGTCCAGCCGCGCGGCGACGACGGCCCTGCGCACCTGCTCGTGCTCGGGTGCCGAGACCACGCCCTGCTCGCCGTCCGCCCAGGTCTCGAACTCGGTGCCCGCGAACGGCCGGTCGAAGTCCACGGCGGCTGCCGGCTGCGGCGGTCCTTCCGCCACCCCGCCCAGCAGCAGGCCGCCGGCGACGAGAGCGGTCACCGCGACCGCCGCCACCAGCGCCGTGACGAGACCCCGCTTGCCCCGCTTCTCGCGGCGGAACTCGCGCTCGACCCGATCGCCCCACGCGGCGTCGTTCAGGTCCGGATGATCCTCAAGGCCCCCGTAAAGACTCACGAGGCGGGGATCGTAGGCGTTGATCGACGCGTTAGCAGGTATCTCGGTGTAAGTCGATAGCCACGCCTCCGTAGACTTGACAGCTGTGACTGAACTCGACACCGCAACCCAGCGTCCCGACCTCCCCGCCGCGTGGACTCCGGCGGAGGTAGAGGCGGAGCTGTACCAGCGGTGGGTCGACCGGCGGTACTTCGAGGCGGACGTCAAGAGCGACAAGCCGCCGTTCACGATCGTGCTGCCCCCGCCGAACGTCACCGGCTCGCTGCACATGGGCCACGCCATGAACCACAGCGTCATGGACGCGCTGTCGCGCCGCCGCCGCATGCAGGGCTACGAGGTCCTGTGGCTGCCGGGCATGGACCACGCCGGCATCGCGACGCAGAACGCCGTCGAGCGCGACCTCGCGAAGCAGGGGATGTCGCGGCAGGACCTCGGGCGCGAGAAGTTCGTCGAGCGCGTCTGGGAGTGGAAAGAGGAGTACGGCGGCAAGATCCTCGACCAGATGAAGCGGCTCGGCGACGGCATCGACTGGTCGCGCGAGCGCTTCACCATGGACGAGGGGCTCTCGCGCGCCGTCCAGACGATCTTCAAGAAGATGTACGACGACGGCCTGATCTACCAGGCCGAGCGCATCATCAACTGGTGCCCGCGCTGCCAGACCGCGCTGTCGGACATCGAGGTCGACCACAGCGACGACGAGGGCGAGCTCGTCTCGATCCGCTACGGCGACGGGGACGCCTCGATCGTCGTCGCGACCACGCGCGCCGAGACGATGCTGGGCGACACCGCGGTCGCCGTCCACCCGGACGACGAGCGCTACCGGCACCTCATCGGCACCGAGGTCGAGCTGCCGCTGACCGGCCGCCGGATCCCGATCGTCGCCGACGCCCACGTCGACCCGAAGTTCGGCACGGGCGCGGTCAAGGTCACCCCCGCGCACGACCCGAACGACTTCGAGATCGGCCAGCGCCACGGTCTGCCGAACCTCACCGTCATGGACGGCCGCGCGACCATCACCGCGCACGGCCCGTTCGAGGGCATGGACAGGTTCGAGGCCCGTCCGGCGATCGTCGCCGCGCTGCGCGCCGAGGGCCGGATCGTCGCGGAGAAGCGGCCGTACGTCCACTCCGTCGGGCACTGCTCGCGGTGCAACACGGTCGTCGAGCCGCGCCTGTCGCTGCAGTGGTGGGTCAAGGTCGAGACGATCGCCGCCGCCGCGTCCGCCGCCGTCCGCGACGGCCGCACGAAGATCCACCCGGCCGAGCTGAACAAGCGCTACTTCGACTGGACCGACAACCTGCACGACTGGTGCATCTCGCGCCAGCTGTGGTGGGGCCACCGGATCCCGGTCTACTACGGCCCGAACGGCGAGGTCGTCTGCGTCGGACCGGACGACGAGGTGCCCACCGGTGACGGCTGGCGCCAGGACGAGGACGTCCTCGACACGTGGTTCTCGTCGGGCCTGTGGCCATTCTCGACGCTGGGCTGGCCGGACTCGACCGAGGACCTTCGCAAGTTCTACCCGACGTCCGTTCTCTCGACCGGCTACGACATCCTGTTCTTCTGGGTCGTCCGGATGATGATGTTCGGCCTGTACGCGATGGACGAGGTCCAGCCGTTCGACCACGTCTTCCTGCACGGCCTGATCCGCGACCAGTACGGCAAGAAGATGTCGAAGTCCAAGGGCAACGGCATCGACCCGCTGGACTGGATGGAGCGCTACGGCGCGGACGCCACCCGGTTCACGCTGCTGCGCGGCACGAACCCCGGTTCGGACATGGCCGTCGCCGAGGAGTGGGCGGCCGGGTCGCGCAACTTCACCACGAAGCTGTGGAACGCCACCAGGTTCGCGCTCGCCAACGGCGCGACGGTCGCGCGTCCGCTGCCTTCGCGCGACGAGCTGACCGCCGCCGACCGCTGGATCCTCGACGAGCTCGACGCGCTGGTGTCCACTGTGGACTCCAACTTCGAGGCGTTCCAGTTCTCCCGTGCCTGCGAGGCGCTCTACAGCTTCACGTGGGACGAGTTCTGCGACTGGTACCTGGAGATCGCGAAGGTCCAGATCGCGGACGGCCGCGCCGAGGCCACGCAGTCCGTCCTGGGCCACGTCCTCGACGTCCTGCTGCGCCTGCTGCACCCGGCGGTCCCGTTCATCACCGAGACGCTGTGGACGTCGCTGACCGGCGGTGAGTCGCTGGTCGTCGCTTCGTGGCCGAAGCCGTCCGGTGGCGAGCGCGACGCCGACGCCAAAGCCGAGGTCGAGGGCCTGAAGAAGCTCGCGACCGAGATCCGCCGGTTCCGGTCGGAGCAGGGTCTCAAGCCCGGCCAGAAGGTCGCGGGCAAGGTCCGCGGCGCGTGCTGCGTCGGCCTGCTCGACCAGGTCCCGTCGGTGCGCGCGATGACGAAGCTGACCGAGCCCGGTGACGAGTTCACCGTCTCGGCGACGCTGGAGGTCGGCCTGCCCAAGGGCGCGGTCAAGGTCGAGCTCGACCTGTCCGGCGCGATCGACGTCGCCGCCGAGCGCAAGCGCCTCGCCAAGGACCTCGCCGTCGCGCAGAAGGAGCTCGACGGCACGACCAAGAAGCTGGGCAACGAGGCGTTCCTCGCCAAGGCGCCCGCCGACGTCAAGGCCAAGATCGAGGAGCGCAAGGCCACCGCCGAGTCCGAGATCGCCCGCATCAACGAGCGCCTGGCCGCGCTGCCGGAGAAGTGATGGACACCAACCTCGACGAGTTCCTCGACGTCGAGAACGAGCTCAACCAGCGGTGGCCCGAGACCAAGCTCGAGCCGTCGCTGGAACGGATCAAGGCGCTCGCCCACGTGCTGGGCGACCCGCAGACGTCGTACCCGGTCGTGCAGCTGACGGGCACGAACGGCAAGACGTCGACGTCGCGCATGACCGATGCGCTGTTCACGCGCATCGGTCTGCGCACCGGCCGCTACACGAGCCCGCACCTGCAGCTCGCGACCGAGCGGATCAGCCTCGACAACTCCCCGATCAGCCCGGAGCGCTACGTCGAGGTCTACCGCGACATCGAGCCGTACGTCGCGATGGTCGACAGCCAGTCCGAGATCCGGATGAGCAAGTTCGAGGTGCTCACCGGCATGGCCTACGCGGCCTTCGCGGAGGCGCCGGCCGACGTCGCCGTCGTCGAGGTCGGCATGGGCGGCACGTGGGACGCGACGTCCGTCGCGGACGCGAAGATCGCCGTGCTGACGCCGATCGGCCTCGACCACACCGAGTACCTGGGCAACCGTCCCGAGGACATCGCGGTGGAGAAGGCCGGCATCATCAAGCCGGGCTCGGTCGCGATCATCGGCGAGCAGACGCCCGAGGTCATGAGGGTCGTCTTGGAACGCGTCGCCGAGGTCGACGCGACGGTGGCGCGGTTCGGCAGCGAGTTCGGCGTCGTCTCCCGCGCGGTCGCGGTGGGCGGCCAGATGATCACGCTGCAGGGCCTCAGCGGCGTCTACGAGGACATCTTCCTGCCGCTGCACGGAGAGCACCAGGCGGCCAACGCCGCACTGGCGCTGGCCGCGGTCGAGGCGTTCTTCGGTGCGGGCCCCGACCGCCAGATCAACATCGACGTCGTCCGCGAGGGTTTCGCCTCGGTCATCAACCCGGGCCGGCTGGAGCGCGTCCGCTCCGCGCCCAACGTGTTCGTCGACGCGGCCCACAACCCGCACGGCGCCGCGGCACTGGCCCGCGCGCTGGAGTCGGAGTTCGGCTTCCGCAAGCTCGTCGCGGTCGTGGCCGTCATGTCCGACAAGGACGCCGAGGGCATCCTCTCCGCCCTGGAGCCCGTGGTGCAGGAGCTGGTGCTCACCACCAACTCGTCCCCGCGGGCCATGGACCCGGACGTCCTGGCGGGCATCGCCGTCCCGATCTTCGGCGAGGACCGCTTCGAGGTGCGCCCGCGCCTCGTGGACGCGATCGAGGAAGCCATCCACCTGACCGAGGACGAGCAGTCCGGCGGCGGCGTCATCGTCACCGGCTCCGTCGTCACCGCGGGCGAGGCCCGCGCGCTGTTCGGGAAGGAGCCGGCATGACCACCCCGGCGCCGTTGAAGAAGGACCCGATGAAGGCGTTCCGGGGCATCATGGCCGGCACGCTGATCCTCGAGGTCATCGTCATGGCCCTGGCCCTGCCGGTGATCGCCAAGCTGCACGGCGGCGTCACGTCCCTGGTGGGCTGGATCGCGTTCGCCTTCATCGCGGTGTTCATCGCGATGTGCGCGTTCGTCCGCCGCCCGTGGGCCATCACCGCCGTCGTCGCCCTGCACGTGCTGCTGATCGCGACGTGGCTGCTGCTGCCCGCGATGGGCGTGATCGGCGTGATCTTCGGGCTGGTGTGGGCGTACCTGCTGTGGCTGCGTCGGGACTTGCTCAAGCGGATGGCGGAGGGCCGGCTGCCGGCGCAGCAGGCCGAGGCTCAGGCCCAGCAGGCCGAGGCTCAGGCGCAGGCGCCGCAGGCCGAGTGAGCTGATCTCGTTTCCGACCGGCCCGGTCGCGCACCCGCGCGGCCGGGCCGGTTCCGTCTCTCCCGCCGGTGAAAGTAAAGATTTTTGTGCATTCCAGCCGCCTTGTGCCGACGACGTTATTCGGCAGCGGACCTCATTCGTCGCGTCGCGCCGGTAATGAAGCACTCACCCTGAACTGCCGCTCGCACAGTCGATTCTCCGGGCGTCGGGAACGGGTGCGGCCCGGTCGCCGTCCAACCTCGACGTAGGTGGTCGGTCGTGGTGAGCAGGCGGTGAAGAGCATTGCGGCGCTGACGAAAAGGCGCCGAAGAACGAAGCAGGTCGCACTTCGTGCTGTTCACCCGATCGTGCTTTGAAACCGGGACGAGGCCTGTGGCCTGGCGCTATGCTGCTGGACGCACGATTCTGCAAGGAGGACACTGGGGATGAGCGGGACCAAGGTCGATCTGGAGACACTGCGCGCCGCGATCAAGGAGTACGAGTCGATCCGCGACGAGCTGATGACCGCGAAGCACACCGGTGAGGCGCTGATCCGGGTCAAGGGGGCCGGCCTCGACACGCCGAGCCAGGTCTACGCGACCTGGGCGGTCAACGCCGGCCAGATGCACCAGCAGTCGAACCAGCAGCTCCAAGACGCGCTGAACACCCGCATCGACAACTTGAAGGCCACCTTGCAGCAGTACGAGCAGACCGAGCAGGGCAACCAGGCCAACCTCAAGCCGAAGGACTGAGCTGTTGCGCATCCGAAACATCGTCGTCAGCGCCGCCGCAGTCGCACTGCTGGCGGGGTGCGGCACCGGCGGCGGAACTGCGGGCACGCCGACGAACGCCACGCAGCCGACGACGTCCAGCGCCGCCGGTGGAGCGCCTGAGGTCAAGAACCCGCTCACGCTGAGCGCTTTCGAGTCCGCCCCGTGCAGCACGGTCACGCCCGCGCAGGTCGAGTCGTTTGGAATGCCGGGTGTCGCGGGCAAGGTGAACACCAGTTCTCCCGGACCGTCCTGCATCTGGCTGGGCGCCAGTACGCCCGCCAAGGTCGCTCCCGCGCTGACGATCCTGCCCGAGGGCACGAACCTCGACTCGGTCTACAAGAACAAGGACAACGGGACCTACGCCGTGTTCGAGCCCATGGCTGACGTCCAGGGCTATCCGGCGGTCCTCACGCTCGCCAACGACGAGCGGTCGAAGGGCAACTGCGAGATCGTCGTCGGCGCCACCGCGGACAAGGCGATCCTCTTCACCATCCAGGCCATCACAGGCAGCTCCAAGTTCGCGGACCCGTGTGGCGCGGTCACCGAGTTCGCCAACCTGGCCATCACCACGATCAAGGCAGGTGCGAAATGACACAGCCCGCGCCCAGCTGCTTCACCCAGGACAACTCCCGGGCCGATGGCCTTTCGGGGTATCAGATCCACCAGCTGATGACCACAGGTCCGGGCACGGGCACGGCGCAGGCCGGAGCCAATGCGGCGACCGCGCTGGAGAGCAGCTACGCGACCATCGAGTCGCGGCTCAAGCGGGTCGGCGAGACCCTCGGCGAGGCGTGGACCGGTGCCAGCGCCGACGCCGCCCAGACCGCCGGCAACCCCATCAACCAGGCCATGATGCAGATGCAGGACTCGCTGCGGCAGGCCGACTCCTCGCTGTCCAACCAGGTCTACCAGTTCAACTACAACAAGGCGCAGCTCAAGAACATGCCGTCCAGCAAGCCCGACACGGGTTTCTGGGACGACGTGACGCCGTGGGACACCGACGCCGAGGACGCCGTCAACGGCTACAACAGCGACGAGGCGCACAACCGCAAGGTCTACAGCGAGTTCCAGAGCGCCAGCAACACCAACCGCGGTGAGCTCCCCAAGGAGTTCCCCGG
>NZ_DASVFL010000348.1:0-5637 GCF_036380075.1 Lentzea sp.
GCTGCTGATCATCACGCACCAGAAGCCGACCATGGAGATCGCGGACGCGCTCTACGGCGTCTCGATGCGCGGTGACGGCATCTCGCAGGTGATCTCGCAGCGGCTGCGCACGTCCGCCGACGCACCGGCGCAGCAGCCCGCCGAGCCCGCCGCGGAGGCGACACCGGAACCGGCCGGAGCAGAGGCCTAGGGCCTGTCCCGTGAGTCCGTTCGATGAGAG
This sequence comes from Lentzea sp., assembly GCF_036380075.1. Lineage (NCBI taxonomy): Bacteria > Bacillati > Actinomycetota > Actinomycetes > Pseudonocardiales > Pseudonocardiaceae > Lentzea > Lentzea sp. The sequence continues at coordinate 221 of NZ_DASVFL010000348.1, forward strand.
TCACGGTCGAGAGACCCGCAGGCGGTGCCGCCGCGGCGCCCTCATACCGGGCGTATTCGGGTGCTGCGGCGGTGCCGCCTGCGGGGCCCTCGGCCGCGACTGTCGCGGACGAGACTCACGAGACAGGCCCTAACGCCCGTAGCGCTCCGCTGACCGGGCCTTGGCCTTCGCCGCCTCGACCTCGCGGTCCTTGGGCGGCGCCGCGGTGACCAGCGCGTCGAGCAGCTCCCGCGTCGCCGCCGCCACGGCCGCGACCGCCTGGTCGAACGCGGCCTGGTTCGCCGCCGACGGCTTGGCCGCCCCGCTCACCTTCCGCACGTACTGCAGTGCCGCGGCCTGCACCTCGTCGGAGGTGGCCGGCGGTTCGAAGTTGTGGAGCACCCGGATGTTTCGGCACATGCCCCCACTATGACCTGTCCGGCGGCGCCGCGCGGGTGTGGATGCGCTCTCCCTGTCTGCCGAACAGGCTGATGATCTCCGCAGGGCGGCCGTCCGCGCTGCTGAAGCTGTGCGGCTGGCGGCAGTCGAACTCGGCCACCTCGCCGGCGCGCAGCACGATCTCCCTGTCGCCGAGCCGCATCCTGATCCGCCCGCTCAGCACGTAGAACCACTCGTAGCCCTCGTGCACGCGCGACTCGTGCAGCTCGGGGTCGGTGATGATCATCTTCCAGGCCTGCAGCGGCCCGAGCGAGCGGGTCAGCGGGATGCCGACGCGTCCGTGGGCGAGCCGGCGCGGCTTCATCGTGACGCGCGGGTCGCCCACCTCGGGAGCGCCGACCAGGTCGTCGAGCGACACCTGGTAGGTCCTCGACAACGGCAGCAGCAGCTCCAGCGTCGGTTTGCGCTGGTCGGACTCCAGCCGCGACAGCGTCGACTTCGAGATGCCGGTCATCTCGGACAACGCCGCCAGCGTCAGGTCGTGCTCCGCCCGCAGCGCCGCGAGCCGTTGTCCCACGGTCGTTGTTGCCATAACAGCAACTTACTTTGCCAAAACTGGACTGTCGACCGCACTGTGGAGCCATGAGCTACGAAGTGGTGATCATCGGTGGGGGAGCGGCCGGGCTGAGCGCCGCCCTGATGCTGACCAGGGCGCGCCGCAGCGTGCTCGTGGTCGACGGCGGCGAGCCGCGCAACAAGCCGGCCGGGCACATGCACAACTACCTCTCCCGCGACGGCCTCTCGCCGTTGGAGCTCCTCAAGCACGGCCGTGCCGAGGTGGAGGGGTACGGCGGCGAGATCGTGAACGACGACGTGCGCGGCGTGACCAGGACCGCCGACGGGTTCGAGGTCGAGCTGTCCGGGCGGACCGTGGAGGCCAAGCGCTTGCTCTTCGCGACGGGCCTGGTCGACGAGGTGCCGGACCACCTGCGCGAACGCTGGGGCCGCGACGTCTTCGGCTGCCCGTACTGCCACGGCTACGAGGTCCGCGACCAGAAGCTCGTCGTGTTCGGCGAGGAGATGAAGGTCGCGCTGGTGCGCCAGTGGTCGGCCGACGTCACGCACGTCCCGTCCGTCGACGGGATCGAGGTCGAGGACGACAAGCTGGTCGCGGTGATCTCCGGAACGGACCGCGTCCCGGCCGACGCGCTCGTCTACTCGGCGCCGATGAAGCCGCGCGACGAGTTCCTGCTCGCGTTGGGCGCCGAAACCGCGGAGACGCCGGTCGGTCCGTTCGTGCGCACGGACGACAAGGGACGCACGAGCGTTCCGGGCGTCTACGCGGCGGGCAACGTCACGGACCCGGCGGCCATCGTGGTCGTGGCCGCCGCGCAGGGCGCCCAGGCGGCCGGGATGATCAACGTGGACCTGCTGGGACTCATGCCAGCAGGCTGATCCGGAACGTAGAGCCCTCGCCGGGCGTGCTGGTCACCGACACCGCGCCGCCGTGCGCCTCCACGAGGTGGCGCGTGATGGCGAGCCCGAGCCCGCTGCCCCCGGTGGTCCGGCTGCGGGACTTGTCCGCGCGCCAGAACCGGTCGAACACGTGCGGCAGGTCGCCGGGCGCGATGCCGGTGCCGGTGTCGCGCACCTCCAGGACGGCGGTCTCGTGCTCCTGGAACAGCTTCACGACGACCTCGCCGCCGGCCGGCGTGTAGCGCACGGCGTTCGCGACGAGGTTGCCGAGGGCCTGGCGCAGCCGCACCGGGTCCGCGGTGAGGTGGACGGGCGTGGTCTCCGCGCGCAGCAGGATCTCGCGGTTCTGCTGCGCGTTGACGACCTGGTCCACCACGTCGTCGAGCGCGATCGGCTCGCGGTGCAGCCGCAGCGTTCCCGCGTCGGCCTGCGCCAGGTCGTGCAGGTCGTCCACGAGCCGTTGCAGGAGCAGGGACTCCTCCAGCAGCATGCCGACCAGGTGCGGGTCCGGTTCCGCGAGCCCGTCCTGCGTGGCCTCCAGCCAGCCCGTGATGTTGCCCAGCGGCGTGCGCAGCTCGTGCGCGACGTCGCTGACCATGGCCTGGCGCTGCCGTTCGGTCTCGGCGAGCTTCGCCGACATCGCGTTGAACGACTGCGCGAGCTCACCGATCTCGCCCGCGCCGCCGTCCACCCGTGCCGTGCGGTCGCCCTCCGCGGTCCGCTTCGTGGCGGCGGTCAGCGCCCGGATCGGCCGCACCAGCTGGGTCGCGGTGATCCAGGAGGCGAACCCGGCGAGCGAGAGGATTCCCAGTGCCACCCACGCGATCCGGGTCGTGCCGGTGGTCGACAGGTCGATCGGGATCGGCTCGCCGCCCGTCGGCGAGGTCAGGAAGAGCTGCACCGGTTCGGCGACGTACGGCCGCAGCTGGTCGCGGCGGGCACTGGCCATGCACTCCGTCGCCTCGGGCGTCGAGTCGAGGACCGCCGTGATCTCCCAGTCGAGCCTCGGTGGCTGCGACTTGGCCGTGATCCGTGAACCGGGGTCGAGCCGTGCGACGCAGTCGCCGAACAGCTGCTGCAACTGCGTGTACGCGGTCGTCTCCGTCGGGGTGAGGGTGTAGAGCTGGTCGCCGGCCGTGCAGTCGTCCCACACCGAGAACCGGCCCGGCTCGTCGTTCCACAGCCTCGGCCTGCCGTTGGGCGCGTCCACGATCCTGATGTAGCGGTTGCAGTTCAGCAGCTCGGACGCGTAGAAGTGCAGCTTGTCGAACTCGGCGTCGGTGAGCTTGAACGGCCCGACCGCCCTCGGGTCGATCTTGCCGTTGACGTTCAGCGGGTCGACCAGCGCCTTGGGGATGATCGGCAACGGCGGCGCGCTCTCGCTGCCCGTGTCCACGAGCTTCTTGCCGTTGTGGTCGGTCAGCGCGATGCGGCGGCCGAACCTCTGCGCGATGCCGTCCACTTCGGACTGGGCCGCGGCCCAGCTCTGGTGCGTGGCCGCGTACTTGACCAGCTCGTCGACGATCGCCGCGTCCGTCGCCAGTGCCTCGCCCTGCTCCTGCCGGATCGCGCCGGTCGTCGCCTGGCTCGCCAGCCACGCCGTGACCGCGATCGAGCAGGCCGCGATCACCACGGAGAACAGGAAGAACCGGACCAGCAGGCTCTTCATGCGAGCTTGTACCCGATGCCGTAAACCGTCAGCAGCCGCTGCGGCCGCCGCGGGTCCTGCTCGATCTTGCGGCGCAGCTTCATCATGTGCACGTCCACCGTGCGCGCCGTGATGAACCCGTCCTCCAGCAGCTGTTCGCGGGTGAACACCCGGTGCGGCTGCGCGGCCATCTTGGCGAGCAACCGGAACTCCGCCGGCGTGAGGTTCACCAGCTCGTCCTCGATGCGCACCTCGTGCCGGATCGGGTCCACGGTCAGGTCGCCGACCTTGAGCACCGTGGCGTTCGTCTCGCGCGCACGCCCGCTGCGCCGCAGGATCGTGCGCACCCGCGCGACCATCTGCCGGGGCCGGAACGGCTTGGTGATGTAATCGTCCGCGCCGAGGTCGAACCCGAGCAGCACGTCGTCCTCGGTGGACCGAGCCGTGAGCAGCACGATCGGCACGTCCGACCCGGCCCGCACCGCCCGCATCACGTCGATGCCGTCCACCAACGGCATCATCACGTCCAACACCAGCAAGTCGGGGTTGCGGCGCCGCGTCTCGTCGATGGCGGCCCGTCCGTCGTGGACGACCACCACGGAATGCCCGTCGTGCTCGAGGTACCGGCGGACGAGCTCGGCCTGGTGGACGTTGTCCTCCGCGACGAGGATGTGGGCACACACAGTCCGCAGTATGCAGGCCTTCACGACAGTCAAGCGGAACGCAAACAGGTTCTTCATCAGTTCCCGCGAGCGTGGCCGTCATGAAGGTGCACCTGGTTCTGGCCGCCGTGGCCCTGACCGCACTCCTGCTCACGGCAACCGAGCTGGCAGGCGAAACGTCCCCCGCGGCCGCCCCGGCGTCCGCCACTGTTCCGTCTTCCACGCCTGTTCCTGTGTTGCCGTCCTCGCCGCCTCCGCGCGTCTACGCCTCCAGCTCCGACCTGCCGGACGGCCCCGACTTCCCGGCGGCGGGCACGGGCACGTTCCACGTCGTCCCGGGCGAAGGCCCCGCCACGGGCACCGGCCCGTTGCGCACCTACGCCGTCGAGGTGGAGGACGGCATCACCGTCGACGAACAGGCCTTCGCGTCGTTCGTGGACGCCACCCTCACCGACCCGCGAGGCTGGACCGCCCACGGCGCCCGCTCGGTGAAACGCGTCTCCGGCCCGGCCTCGGTCCGCGTCAGACTCGCGTCGCAGCAGACCGCCAGAGCCGTGTGCGGCTTCGAGATCCCGGTCGACGTCTCCTGCAACAACGGCGGCTTCGTAACCCTGAACGGCGCCCGCTGGTTCCGCGGCGCCATTGCCTTCCTGCCCGACCTCACCTCGTACCGCCGGTACATGGTCAACCACGAGGTGGGCCACGCGTTCGGCCAGGGCCACCAGCCGTGCGGCGTGGCGGGCGGGCCGGCGCCGGTGATGATGCAGCAGACGTTCAGCGTGTCGAACGACGAGGTCGTGCGGATCACCGGCGGGGTGCCGCAGGGCGCTTTCATCCCGCAGGACGGCAAGGTGTGCACGCCGAATGGATGGCCGTATCCATAACCTATGGATCACTAAGTGCTTCTCCACTGATTCCGGGCTCACCCGTGGTTGATGTCGATCTCCATAACCTGACCGCATGGACGTCGACACAAGGCTGCTGCGGTACTTCGCCGCCATCGCCGAGGAGGGCAACCTCACACGCGCCGCGCACCGGCTGTTCGTGTCGCAACCATCGCTGACCAAGCAGCTCAAGCACCTCGAATCACAGCTGGGCGTGCGGCTGTTCACCCGCTCCAGCACCGGAATGAGGCTGACCGAGGCCGGCCGCGCCCTGGCCACGCGGGTACCGCCGGTGCTCGCCGGCTGGGACGCCGCCGTGAGCGAAACCCGCAGCGCGGCCAGGGTGCTCAGGGTCGGGTTCCTGGCCAG
>NZ_DASVFL010000349.1:0-39729 GCF_036380075.1 Lentzea sp.
GGAGATCTCGTGTTCCCACGTGAACCCGATGCCGCCGTGCACCTGGACCGCTTCGCGCAGCACGAACATAGCGGCGTCGCCCGCGCGGACCTTGGCCGCGGACGCGGCGAAGCGCCAGTCCGCCGTTCTCTCCGACGCGGCGGCCAGTGCCGCCAGCACGGCACTGGTCGCCGTCGTCAGCTCGGCGTACATGTCGACGAGCTTGTGCTTGATGCTCTGGAACGACGCGACGGGGCGGCCGAACTGCGTGCGGTCCACCGCGTAGTCGCGGGCGAGCCGGAAGGCCCGGTCGGCGGCCGCGAGGGCGTCGACCGCGGTGAGCAGCGCGCCGGTCAGCCACGCGTCGCGCACCGCGGCGCCCACCCCGTCGGCGACCGGTGAGGCCGGGGCGCCGTCGAGGTCGAGCAGGGCGAGGCCCTGACCGGGATCCACCGCGTCCATGGCGGTGACGCGCACCCCCGGTGCCGTGGCGTCGACCAGCACCAGACCGCCGCCGGAGGTCGTCACCAGGAACGCGGCGGCGTGGGTTCCGCTGTGGACGAACGTCTTGCGGCCGCTGACCGTCCGCCCGTCGAACCGGGTGGCCGCGTCCAGCGCGGCGCCGGCCCCGTCCTCGTGCAGGGCGGGCACGACGACCAGCCCCTGCTCGGCGAGCGCCCGGCGCAGGCCGGTGTCGTCGGCGGGGTCGACGAGGCACAGCAGGGTCACGGCGACCCCCGACGCCGCCACCAGCGGTCCGGACCAGCCGCACCGCGACGTCTCGGCCACCGCGGCGGCCAGCTCCGTGAGCGTGGCGCCCTGGCCGCCGTGCTCGTCCTCGACCAGCAGGGCCGCGGCACCGACCTCCTCGACCAGGCCCGTCCACAGCTCGGGCAGCCCGGCGCCCGCGCGGCGGCTGACCTCCACCGGGCTGCGCTGGTCCATGAAACGGGCGAACACCGGCGACAGCTCGGCGCTGAGCATCAGACCCGACACGCCACTCCTCCCGTTGTGAATCAAGCGCTTGCTATGCGGTGCTGACGGGGAGGCGCCCATGGGCGCCCCTCCTGGTTCAGCTGGTGCGGATCCCGTTGAGCAGGATCGCGATCTGCACTTCGATGACCCGGTCGATGCCGACCCGGCCCCGCGGGTTGAACCAGCGGATGACCGCCTGGATCGCACCCATGATGGTCCGGTAGATCATCCGGGCGTCGATGTCGTCGCGCAGGACGCCCGCGTCGATGCCCCGCTGGATCGTCTCCAGCCACACCTTCTCGACCCGGTGCTGCCGGTCGGAGATGCCCTTCATCGGGCCCACGTAGTGCCAGTCGTTCTGGAGGATCGTGACGTGCTGCCGGTTCTCGACCAGGCCGCGCAGGGCACACGCGACGAGCTGCTCCAGCGCGTCGACGGGACCCTCCGCCCTGGCGATCGCCGCGTCGTACCCGCGGATGATCGTGTCGAGGTACTCGACGAGCACCTCCTCGACCATCGCCTCCTTGGAGTCGAAGTAGTAGTAGAGGCTGCCCGAGAGCATGTCGGCCTCGTCGGCGATGTCCCGCACGGTGGCGGCGGAGAAGCCCTTCTCCGCGAACACCTTCGCCGCGGCCCGCATGATCAGCTCCTTGCGAGCCACGCCCGTGGGAGAGCCGGTCGAGCGGCGACGGGTAGTACTCACACTGCGTGCCTTTCTGTAACCGGTCGAGAATGCTCGGTCACCCTAACGGACCGCGTCGCCCCCGAGCGGGCGTCGCGCGAAGGACCAGTTCAGGGTTTGCGGCTGGAGAAGATGGTGACCGCGCTGACGAGGTCGCCGGGGCTGCCGCCCTGGTTCTGCACGAGCCCGTACCGCGGGTCGGCGACCTGCCGCTCCCCCGCCTCGCCGCGGAACTGCAACCACATCTCGTAGATCATCCGCAGCCCGCTCGCGCCGATCGGGTGGCCGAAGCTCTTCAGGCCGCCGTCGGTGTTGACCGGCAGCGCGCCGTCGCGGTCGTAGCGGCCGTCGAGGACGTCCCGCCAGGCCTTGCCGCGTTCCGAGAACCCCAACTCCTCCATCAGGACCATCTCGGTCGGCGTGAAGCAGTCGTGCACCTCGGCCAGCGAGATCTGCGTCGCCGGGTCGGTGATCCCGGCCTGCGCGTACGCCGCTCTCGCCGACGCCGCCGCCTCGCCGAGGTCGGAGTAGTCGTAATCGCTGTCGTTGCGGCCGGTGCCCGATCCGGCGTCGAGCGCCAGTGCGTGCACGTACAACGGCGTGTCGGTGTACTTCAGCGCGTCCTCGGCACGGACGATCACGGCCGCGGCCGCCCCGTCGGCGACGCCGGAGCAGTCGAACACGCTGAGCCTGCCCGCCAGCGCGGGAGCCTGGGCGATGGTCTCCTTCGGCACCTCCTTGCGGAACTGCGCGCGCGGGTTCCTCGCCCCGTTGCCGTGGTTCTTCCAGGCGATGTGGGTCATCGCCTCCTTGACCTGCTCCTCCGGCACGCCGTAGCGGCGCGCGTAGGCGGGCACGATCATCGAGTACATGGCGGGGGCGCTGAGCACCGGCGGCGTGCCGTCGTTCGGCACGCTCGGCATCTCCAGGCCGGTGTAGCCCGCGTCCTTGAGCTTCTCGCCGCCGACCGCCATCACGACGTCGTAGGCGCCGGAAGACACGGCGTAGCAGGCGTTGCGGAAGGCCTCCGACCCCGTGGCGCACATGTTCTCGACGCGGGTCACGGGCTTGTGCGCGATGTTGAGCGGACGCGTGAGCGTCAGCCCGGAGACACCGGAGATCATCGACCCCAGCCAGAACGCGTCGACGTCGCCGACCCCGAGCCCGCCCGCCGAGCGCAGCGCGCCGTGCGTCGCCTCGACGAGCAGGTCGTCGACGTCGCGGTCCCAGTGCTCGCCGAAGTCGGTGCAGGCCATGCCGACCACGGCGACCGGCGTCGTGAGAGCGTGCGATCCCATCAGGCCTCCTCGAGGTGCGGGCGCACCTTCCACACGTAGTTGCGGACCCCGTTGCCCGCCACGCTCGCCAGCCGGAACGCCGGGGTCACCCGGTCGCCGATGGCGAGCTCGCGACCGGCGGCGTCGGTCATCTCGCACTCGAACCGGCCGCCGCCGTCGAAGTCGACCGCGACGACGCGGGCCGGGAGCTGGACCGACTCGGAGAGCCAGTCGTCGGTGAACGTCGCGATCCTGCCGGGCACGCCGACCATCGAGACCGGCTCGAAGCCCTCGGTCGCGGAGCAGCGCAGGCAGACCCGGCGCGGCGGCAGGTTGCGGTAGCCGCACGAACCGCACTGCGCGGCCATGAAACCGAACTTCCAGGCCGCGGTGCGACGCGAGGCGGGAGGCACGGGCGGCTTCACGTCCGGGCGTCGCGCGGGCTCGCGCGGCAGCAGGCCGCGCCAGTTGAGGTAGTCGCCATAGGACACGGGCTGCGAGGGCGGTGCGTTCTCCACCCCGCTGCGCGGACCGTTCGCGTGCTTCTCGGTGACGCGGAAGACGAAGGCGTCGGCGCCGTCGGTGGCCGACAGGGCCAGGATCACGTCGCCGGGGGACGCCGCGTCGAGTGCGAGCGCCAGGCCGATCGCGAGGTCGGCGGCGCCGGCGTAGCCCGGGTTCGCGGTGTCCGCGGCGGCGAGCTGCGCGGCCTCGAATCCACGCCGTGCGGTGGCTCGTGCACGGGCGTGTGGTGTGCTGACGACGACGTGGTCGATCTGCTCGCGCTTCAGCTCGCAACGGCCGAGGACGTCGTCGACGATCCGTTCGACGAGGGGGACGTAGGCCTCCACACCGAAGCGTTCCTCCCAGGTCCGGGTGCGGACCTCGCCGGGAACCCGCCACCGGTCGAGGAACTCGCTCGTCAGCGCGGCCGTCCCGAGCAGCTCGGCGACCGGGTCGGGCCCGACGACGAACGCGGCGGCGGCATCGGCACCGCCGGCCTCGTCAGCGGAACCGGGCAGGCCGTAGCGGAGGTCGCTCGCGACGACCACGGAGTCACCGGCGGACAGGGCCGCGCGCAGCGCACCCGCTCCCCCGCGCAGCGCACCGGACACGTCGTAGGCCGCCACGTCCTCGCCGAGCCCGGACGCGGCGGCGACGGTGGCCGCGTTCGACTTCTCCAAGTAGGCGGGCCGCGTCGTAGCGAACCACAGGCTGCCGACGGCACCGCCGCGCAGTGCGGCCCTGACGGCCGCAACTCCCATGGTGGTGGAGTCCTCGTCGAACGACGCGACGGGACGTGCCCCCTCGCCCCGTCCCCCGAGCACGCGGGCGACGTCGGCGCGGTCCAGGCGCGGCACAGGCAGGTACACGGCATAGGACTGGATGCCGGCCACGGCACCTCCTTCTACCCGGCTCGACGCACTTTAAATCAAGCACTTGCTTTGCTAGCTTAAGGACGTCGCCCCACCGGCGCAACAGTGCGCAGGACCCGGGAGCCCCGATCGGAGGACGATGTGAGCGAGGGGGATTTCCGGCAGCGCGTCACCGAGGTCGTCGGCGCGTTCGCCCCACGCCGTGCCGCGGCCGGAAACGCCTGGGGCCAAGGCGATGACCGGGTCTCGGTCGTCGCCGAACGGTCCGCGGGCGAGGCGGAGGAGATCGCGGAGCTGCGCCGCTACCGCGCTCACCTCGACGCGCACGGACTGTCCTGGGTGGAGGGTCCGCAGGCGCACGGCGGCGCGGGCCTGACCACGCGGCACGCCGAGGTCCTGCGCGTCGTCGAGGCCGAGCACGCCCTCCCCGACGACGCCTACCTCCGCTTCAGCGCGTCCACGCTCTGCCCGACGCTGCTCGAGCACGGCACCGAGGACCAGAAAACCGGGCTGCTGCGCCGTTTGCGGACCGGCGAGGTCATCGCCTGCCAGCTCTACAGCGAACCCGGTGCCGGATCGGACCTCGCGGGTCTGTCCACACGGGCCGAACGCCGCGACGACGGCTGGGTGCTGAACGGCCAGAAGGTCTGGAGCTCCGGCGCCCACTACAGCGACATCGGTCTCTGCATCGCGCGCACGGACCCGGACAAGCCCAAGCACGCCGGCCTCACCACGTTCCTCGTCGACCTGACCGCACCCGGTGTCGACATCCGCCCGATCCGCCAGCTCACCGGCGGGGCGTCGTTCGACGAGGTGTTCCTCACCGACGTCCACGTCCCCGACTCGGCGCGCGTCGGCGCGGTCGACGGCGGGTGGGGTGTCGTGATGACCTCGTTGCTGCACGAGCGTTCCGCCATCGGCCGCGAGGTCGGCGTGGACGCCGCGCTCGTCGACCGGTTGGTGGACCTCGCGCGCCACACTCAGGAGCCGATCGACGCGCGCACCCGCGACCAGCTCGCCGATGTCGTGGTGCGCGCGTGGGCCGCGCGCCTGACCACCGACCGGTTGCTCGACGGCGGCGGCACCCCCGGTCCGGAGCTGGCCATGACGAAGCTGCTCACGACGGACCTGCTGCGGCAGATGAGCGACATCGCCGCGGACGTCCTCGGCGCCGGGCACGTCGCCGACACCGGCGAGTGGGGCACCTACGCGTGGTCGGAGCTCACCCTGGGGCTGCCCGGTCTTCGCGTGGGCGGCGGCACCGACGAGATCCTCAAGAACGCCGTCGGGGAACGGGTTCTCCAGCTACCCAAGGACGCGCGATGAAGATCGACATGGGCATGATCGGTTCCTCGGCCGCCGGGTGCGGGCCGATCGCGGCGGACGCCGAGGCGCGGGGGTTCGACGGCGTCTGGGCGAGCGAGAGCGTCACCGACGCGTTCCTCCAGTCGCAGGCGGCGCTGCTCACGACCGAGCGCGTCTCCGTCGGCACGGCGATCGCGGTCGCGTTCGCCCGCAACCCGATGTCGGTCGCCTACCTGTCGTGGGACCTCGCCGCCATGTCCGGCGGGCGCTTCGTGCTCGGCCTGGGCAGCCAGATCCAGGCCCACGTCGAGCGGCGCTTCAGCATGCCGTGGAGCTCCCCCGCCGGCCGGATGCGCGACTTCCTGCTGGCGTTGGACGCCATCTTCACCTCGTGGCGCGATGGCACCCGCCTCGACTACCGCGGCGAGCACTACCAGCACACGCTGATGTCGCCGGTGTTCACGCCGCACCACCACACGCACCGGATCCCGACGATGGTCGCCGCGGTCGGCGCGAAGATGACCGAGCTGGGCGCCGAACTGTGCGACGGCCTGCTGCTGCACGGCATGACCACCACGGCGTACCTGGACCAGGTCACCCTGCCCGCCGTCGAACGCGGCCTGGCGGCGTCCGGCCGCGACCGCGACGCGCTGGAGCTGTACGTGCCGCTGTTCCTGGTCATGGGCGACACCGAGGAGCAGATCGCCGAGACCACCCGGAAAACCCGCGAGCAGATCGCGTTCTACGCCTCCACCCCCGCTTACGCCAAGGTCCTCGCGAGCATCGGTTACGAGAACCTCCAGCTCGAGCTGCAGACCTTGTCGCGCGCCGGCAAGTGGGCCGAGATGGGCGACCTGATCGACGACCGGATCCTCGGCGAGATCGCGTTGGTCGGCACCCCGGAGGAGATGCCGGCCTTGTGCCGCAACCGCTTTGGCGGCCGCGTCGACCGCGTGTCGTCCTATTTCGGCTGGCCCGTCGAGGATCCCGACCGCCTGCGGGACATCCTCGCCGCCTTCGCCGAGCCCGCAACTCGGGAGGTGGCCCGATGACCCGCCTGACCGCGGCAGACCTGGTGGCCCGCGCCGAGATCACCGACACGCTGCACGCCTACAGCCGCGGGGTGGACCGCCGGGACATCGACCTGCTGGCCGACCTGTTCACCGAGGACGGGACGTTCGACTACGGGCACGGCAACGTCACCACCGGCCGCAGCGCGCTGCGCGCCCTGTTCGAAGCGGCGACCGGCCGCTACACCGCGACCAGCCACCACGTCTCGACGGTGAGCTTCCTGCACGTGGGCGACGGCACCGCGCGGACCATCGCCTACGTGTACGCCTTCCACGACAACGCGGAGCAGGACCGGCACCTGCACGTGTGGGGCTGCTACGAGGACGAGCTGGTCGACGACGGCGACCGCTGGCGGATCAGGGCCCGCAAGGTCCGGGTGGCGGGCACCAAGTCCACCGGCTCGGAACCTCTCCCCGAACGCTTCCAGCGCTACGACCGCCAGCCGCCCCGGTAGACACCTCCGGCAAGCGCGTTCGCCTCAGGTGACGCGGAAGACCGGCCAGCCGATCTCGGTGCGCCACTCGGCGGGGTCGCTCGCCTCGCGCGGCCCGACGACGTAGACCTCCCGCACCGGCCCGGCCACCGACATCGCGTTCTCCACCACCCAGGTCCCGAGCTCGCCGTACGTGACCTCGACGCCGTCGTGCTCTCCGACGTGGGTGGTGACGGCCAGTTCCACGGCCGGCAGCGTCACGGGGTGCACGCGCCCGGTGCGAGGTGGCGCCGCGGTCGGCAGGTAGACGAGCGCGTGCCCGCGTTCCTGTTCGAAGAGCGCGTTGTCGTAGTTGCCGCCCGGCGGTCCGGTCGCGGCGGAGCCGACCACCGCCTGCAGCTCGGCCATCGCGCCGGCGAACCAGGCCTCGACCTCGTGGTGCTCGACCACGGCCTCCACCGCCGCGACCGTCCTGGCGGGCTCCGCGCGCAGTTCGACGTCGATCGGCGCGGGGTCGGGCCGCAGCAGGCGCCGCAGCGACACGACCGCGGCACGCGTGCGGTCGAGCTGGTCTTCGAGGCGTTGCAGGTGGTCCGCGACCAGGGCCGACCGGACACCGGGGTCGGGAGTCCGCAGGATCCGCTGCACGTCGCCCAGGGGGACGTCGAGCTCGCGGAGCCGGTGGATGACCTGCGCGGCCGGGATCTGGTCGACGGCGTAGTAGCGGTAGCCGGTGGCCTCGTCCACCACGGCGGGTTCCAGCAGCGCCGCCTCGTGGTACCGGCGCAGGGTCCGCACGCTCAGGTGGGTCAGCCGCGAGAACTCCCCGATGGTCAACATCCCGTCATTGTGGACTCTCCCCCAGGGAGAGGGTCCACGGCTTGACCCTCCCGCGCCGCGAGGCCGCACGGTGGGCTCATGACACAGAACACCGAGCTGCTCCCCGCCACCCTGCGCGACTTCTTCACCGCCCACGTCGTCCACGACGCCGATGTCTCCTCGTCGTTCCTCACCGACGACGCGGTGATCGTCGACCAGGACGAGACCTTCCGCGGCCGGGAGGAGACCCACGCGTTCCTGCGGGACGCCGGGACCGAGTTCGAGTACACGACCGAGCAGATCGGCGCTCACCGCGTCGACGACACCCACTGGGTCGTGACCGTGCGGCTCGAGGGCGACTTCCCGGGTGGCGTCGCCGAGCTCGACTACCGCTTCGCGCTGCGGGACGACCGGATCGCCGAGCTCGTCATCGCCAACCACCCCGCCTGACCGAGCCCCGCACCGACGATCCACAGTGGAGGAACACATGTCTACGTCAGACCGCGATCGTCTCGACGGCCGCAAGGCTCTGGTCACGGGCGGTTCGAAGGGCTCGGGCAAGGCCGTGGCGGAACGCCTGCGGGAGATGGGCGCCGACGTGTACGTGACGGCACGGACGATGCCCGCCGGGTACGAGCACCCCGACCGGTTCATCGAAGCGGACGTGACGACGGTCGAAGGCACCGCCGCGGTGGCCGCCCGGATCGCCGAGTCCGGCGGCGCGCTCGACATCCTGGTGCACGTCGTCGGAGGGTCCTCGACGCCGCCCGGCGGGTTCGCGGTCCTCACCGACGACCAGTGGCTCGCCGAGATCAACCTCAACTTCCTGGGCGCGGTGCGGCTCGACCGCGCCCTCCTCCCGGCGATGGTCGAGTCCGGATCGGGCGTGGTGCTGCACTTCACCTCCATCCAGCGTGAACTGCCCCTGCACGACGCGACTCTGGCGTACGCGTCGGCGAAGGCCGCTCTGCGCACGTACAGCAAGGGACTCGCCAACGAGCTCGCGCCCCGCGGCGTGCGGGTCAACGCGATCAGCCCCGGCGGGATCGAGACGGAGGCCTACGAGGAGTTCGTGGACCGGATCGCCGAGGGCGGCGGACTCACCCGTGACGCGGCGAAGCAGACCATCTTCGACTCCCTCGGCGGAGTACCGCTGGGCCGGTTCGCGAGGACCGAGGAGATCGCGGACCTGGTCGGGTTCCTGGTCTCGGACCGCGCCACGGCGATCGTGGGCGCCGAGTACGTGATCGACGGCGGGACCGTCCCGACCGTCTGAGCCGGCACCCACCCACGAGCAGGAGAACATGATGACCACGCAAGTCTCGGACCGCTCCCCCACCCGGCAGGTCGGGCCGCCACCGCCCTTCGACCCGGAGCTCGCTCCCGTCGTCGAGGTGCTGGCCGGCCTGCGGCCCCCCGACGCGTACCGCTCGGACAACATCGCCGAGATGCGGGCGCCCGTTCCTGGAGTGGAGACCCCCACCGACGAGGTCCTCTCGCGCGGCGGCACCTACAGCGTGCGGGAGCGGGCGGTGCCGGGGCCGGACGGAGCACCGGACGTCTCGCTGCTGATCTGCCTCCCGGAGCACGCGACGACCCCGGTTCCGGCGATCTACCACGTCCACGGCGGCGGCATGATCGTCGGGGACAACCGGTTCGGCCTGGCCGAGATGCTGGACCTGGCCGCACCGCTGGGCATGGCCGTGGTCTCGGTCGAGTACCGGCTCGCACCCGAGACGCCGCACCCCGGCCCCGTCGAGGACTGCTACGCGGGCCTGGTGTGGGTGTCGGAGCACGCCCACGAGCTCGGCATCGACCCCGGCCGCGTCGTCGTCGGCGGTGCGAGCGCCGGCGGCGGCCTCGCGGCGGGCGTCACCTTGATGGCACGCGACCGCAACGGCCCGGCCGTGCTGGCCCAGCTGCTCCTGTCACCGATGCTGGACGACCGCAACGACACGCCCTCGGCGCAGCAGATGCGCGGCCTCGGCATCTGGGACAGCTCCTCGAACGAGACCGGGTGGAACGCGCTCCTCGGCGAGGGCGTTCGCGGAGGACCGGACGTGTCCCCGTACGCCGCGCCCTCCCGTGCCGCGGACCTCTCCGGCCTGCCGCCCGCGTTCGTCGACGTCGGATCGGCCGAGACGTTCCGGGACGAGGACGTCGCCCACGCGAGCCGCCTGTGGCAGGCGGGCTGCGACGTCGAGCTGCACGTCTGGCCCGGCGGGTTCCACGGGTTCGACGTCGTGGTTCCCCGGGCCGTGCTCTCGCAGGACGCCATCGCCGCCCGAGCGGCCTGGCTGCGCCGTCAGCTCAGGCCTGCTTCCCCGTGAGGCCGAGCGCTCGGGGACGCGCCTGACGTGACCCCGAAACACCTGGTAGAGGAGTCGTCTGCACCGATCCGGCCGCTCGGGGCGGTTAGACTCCCGACCGACGACGACTGGGCATCCGGGTAGGGCGGGTTGGCAGGCGAGAAGCGCGCAGGGGCACTTCCCCCGGAGAGCGGATCAGCGGACGAGGCTCGCGAGAGAGCCCTGCACGAGACAGGGCTCACCGCGCGCCCGCACAGCGGGATGGACCGGTTCGCCCGGCTGGTCGCCAGCGTCCTGGAGGTCCCCGTCGCGCTGGTGTCGCTGGTGGAGCCGGACCGGCAGGTGTTCCCCGGCCTCATCGGGCTCGGTGAGCCGTGGGCGAGCACGCGCACCACACCGCTGTCCCATTCGCTGTGCCAGCGGGTCGTGCGCACCGGCCGGCCGCTCGTGCTGCACGACACCGAGGCGGACCAGAACTGGTGCACGCACCCGGCGGTCACCGACCTCCAGGTCGCCGCCTACGCCGGGATGCCGCTGACCGACCAGGACGGCAACGTCCTGGGCTCGCTCTGCGCGATCGACACCTCACCCCACCAGTGGACCGACGTCCAGCTGCAGGACCTGGTCGACCTGGCCGCCGCCTGCAGCGCCGAGCTGCGGCTGCTCATCATGTCCCGGCGTGCCGAGGCGGCCCACGCCCGCGCCAACGCGCTCGCCGAGCGCACGCAGCTGGCGCTCGCCCGCGCCGAACTGCTGCTGCGCGCCGCCAACAACCTGGCCGACACCACGGGCCTGGGCCAGGTGCGCAAGCAGGTCAGCGACCTGATCACCGGCGACCTCGAGCCCCGCTACGTGGGACTGGTCCTGATCGAGGGCAAGCGGCTGAGACGCCTGGTCGGCGAGGACGACGAGGCCGCGGCCGTGGAGCACGGCTACGAGCGGTACGGCCTGGACGACGCGTGGCCGACCGCCCGCGCGGCCCGGGACAACACCACCGTGATCATCCAGGGCACCGCGGACCTCACCGCGGGCGGCTACTGCGACGACGCCGTCGACGCGTGGACCATGCTCGGCCTGCAGACCGCGATCTGCGTGCCACTGCCCAGCGCGTTTGGTCCGCTGGGCACTCTCGTGATCGGCTGGGACACCCCTCACCGCCTCGACGCCCTGGAACGGGCGATCATCACCGCGCTGGCCGGCTACACCGCCCGCGCGATCGAGCGTGCGATCTTCGTGGACCAGCGCATCGTCGTGGCCCGGCAGCTGCAGGAGGCCATGCTCACCGAACTGCCGTCCGTCGACGGCCTGGAGGTCGCCGCGCTGTACCGGCCCGCCGCCGCCGGTGAGCTGGTCGGCGGCGACTGGTACGACGTCTACCCACTCCCCGCCGCCGACGGATCGGGTACCGTCGCCGTGACGATCGGCGACATCACCGGCCACGACACCGGTGCCGCCACGAAGATGGGCCAGATCCGCAGCATGCTGCGGCAAGCCGACCTCGACCACCCCGACGCCGGCCCCGCGCGGGTCATGTCCGCCCTCGAACACGCGAACCTCGCGCTGGGCGTGGACGCCTCCGGCACCCTCGTGCACGCCCACCTGCGCCCCGCGGAGGCCGGCGGCTGGCAGCTGAGCTGGACCAACGCCGGTCACCCGTACCCGCTGCTGCGCGGGCCGCAGGGCGGTGTCGAGGCCATCGGCGGCCACGACATCATGTTCTTCCCCGGGCTGGCGCCGTCGCGACGAACCACCCACCAGGTCACGCTCGCGCCGGGATCCTGCGTGCTCTTCCACACGGACGGCCTCGTCGAGAAACCCCACCGCGACTTCGACGTCGAGACAGCGCGGGCGATCGCCGTGCTGGCCGAGCACGGGGACCGCCCGCTCCAGGAACTGCTGGAGCTGCTCGCCGACGACGTCGGCGGCACCCACCCCGGCGACGACATCGCGCTGCTCGTTGTCCGCGTCCCCGGCCCGTGACCGGGTGACGTTCACGTGCTCCTCGGCGGCACCCACCAATCCGCGGCGCCGAAGTCGCCGAATCACCGGTGACCACGGCGCAGGGCGGCGAGCCTCGGCGCTGACGCCCGTCGGAGAGGCCCATCAGCTTGTACCAGGCCGGCATCGTGCTGATCGCCGCACTCGCGGTGGTGTCGCTGCTCCCCTCTCCCGCATCGGTGTTGTGGGTGGTGCGCGCACTGACGCTGAGTCTCGCGCCTCCCCTGGCGCTGCTCGCGTCCGCACTGGCCGTGGTGGCCCTGGTGGACGGAAACCTCGTCTTCGCGGTGATCGCGGCGGTCACCACCGGCGCGCAGGTGTGCGTGGCGGGAGCGCAGTGGGGCCAGGGGTTGGCGCTGGGTTCCCGTCCCTCCCTGTTCTCCGCGTTCTTCGACCTGGCGGGGTTCCTTCGCGCGCGTGCACCGGAAACGCACGAGCTCGTCACCCGCGACGGCGTGCCGCTTCCGCTCGGCGTCTGGTATCCGGCGGACCGCACGACCACAGGACCCGCTGTCGTGCTCGTGCACGGCGGCGGCTGGACCGGCGGGAACTGGCGGCAGCTGCGCGCGTACGCGAACTGGTTGGCGGACAACGGTTATCGCGCCGTCTGCATCAGCTACCGGCTGACTCCTCCTGCCCGGTGGGACGTCGCCCCGTTCGACGTGGTCGACGCGATGCGGTGGGTGGCGGCGCGCGCGGGCGAGCTCGGCGTCGACCCGGACCGGATCGCGTTGTTCGGTTCTTCCGCGGGCGGGCACCTGGCGTTGCTCGCGGCGAGCCTCGACGAGCACCCGCTCCCGCGGGCGGTCGTGTCGGTGTACGGGCCGGCGGACCTGCTGTCGCTCTACGAGACGTTGCGGCGCAGGCGCGTCAGTCCGGTCGACCGGGAGGTCTCTCCCCTCGTCGACTTCCTCGGCGGCACACCACGGGACGTCGCGCACCGCTGGGAGTGGAGCTCTCCCGTCGCCCACCTCGGGTCCGCGCCGGCCCGTGTCTGCGTCGTCACCGGCGCGAACGACCAGTGGGTGCCGCTGGAGACGATCACCCCGTACATGGTGGCGCCGGAGCTGCCGACGCTGGTCTCGCTCAAGCACGCCGACCACTGCTTCGACCTGGTCTGGGGTTCGATCCCGGCACAGACCGCGCGCTTCGTCGTGCTGGAGTTCCTCCGCCAGGCCTTCGAGGACCGCTGACGGAGGAACTCCGGCACGAGACCGGCTACTTCGCGAACGCCAGGCCGACGACCTCGCCGCCCGCGAGTCCGACGACCGAGGCGCGACCGGTCTCCAGGTTGATCCTCACCAGCAGCGAGCCGCCCAGCAGCGGCAGGCCCTGCCGCACGGCGGCGAGGGCGTGGTGGCGGCCGTTGACGGTCGCGATGTCGAAACCGTTGGTCTTCCCGACGTCGACGCCGAGCTTGCCGACGGTGAAGAGCTGCCCGGTGTTCGGCGAGACGACCGGGGTGACGCCGGCGGCGGTGCCCTGGGTGACGAGCGTGTCCTTGTTGCTGTCGATGTCGTAGAGCGTCGTGGAGGTGGCCCCGGCGACGCTGTTGGTGTACCCGGCCGCGGACACCTCGGGCGTGGAGCCCGCCGCGCGGTCACCCGGTGCGTAGGCGAGCAGCCCGTCGGTGGCGGCGAGCGCGCCGGTGTCGGGTACCAGGCGCAGGTTCTGGCCGGTCGAGGTCACCAGGCGGATGCGGTCCACGGTGGGGTTGAAGTCGAACCCGATGGCCGTTCCGGTGAGGGCGATCGGGGTCCCGACGGCGGTGGCGCGGCCGGTGCGGGCGTCGAGGGTGTAGAGCTGACCGGACCGTGCGATCGCGTAGAGCACGCCGGTGGCGGGACGCACGTCGATGCCGGCGAGCCGGTCGTGGGCCTTGAGGCCGGTGACGCGGACTCGGTGCTGGGCGAACAGCGGGGACGACCAGGTGCGGGTGCTGAGCACACCGTCGTCGGTGAGCAGGTGCACGCGGAGCTGGTCGCCGGTGGCCGAGGCGGGGGCCGCGCCGAGCACGCCGGCGAGCAGGGCTGCCGCCGCGGCGATGGCGGTCGTGCGGACGATGCGCATGGTCTCTCCCAAGGCTGTGAACGCGGAACACGGGTGTGTACGACGCGTCCGCCGCGGGTGTTGAAGCCGAACGAAACAAATCAGACCCATCCGGACCGCAGCCGGTGCCGAACTGACTAGCAGGAGCGGCGACGGGGAACTCATGGCGATCATCGGCAAACGGGCGGAACCGGACCTTCGAGCCGTGTACGCCGCGCACGGCCCGGAGCTCTACCGGTTCGCCCTGCGGCAGCTCGGGGACCGCCAAGCGGCCGAGGAGGCCGTGCAGGAGGTGTTCCTGAGAGCGTGGCGGTCCGCCGAACGGTTCGATCCGGACGTGGCGAGCCTGCGCGTGTGGCTGTTCGCCATCGCGCGCAACGTCGTCATCGACGAGGCACGGGCACGTGCCCGGCACGACCGGCGCCTGGTCGCGGCGGCGGCGGGCCGGCCGGAGACGGTCTCCGACCACGCCGACGCGGTGCTCGACCAGCGGCTGGTGGAGCAGGCGCTCCTGCGGATCAGCGACAACCACCGCGTGGCGTTGGTGGAGACTTACCTGCGCGGCCGGTCCTACCGGGACGTCGCGGCCGACCAGGGCGTGTCCCAGGTGACCCTGCGCAGCAGGGTGTTCTTCGGGTTGAAGGCGCTGCGGCTCGCGATGGAGGAGATGGGGGTGCGGCTGTGAACGACTTGGTGCACCGACGGCGGACCGAGCTGCTGGGCGCCTACGTGCTGAACCACCTGGAAGGCTCCGAGCTCGCCGCCGTGCAGGACCACCTCGACGACTGCGCGGAGTGTCAGCGCACGGTGGCCGAGCTCGCCCCGGTCGTGCGCGCGCTGGCCCGCGTGAACGCCGACGACGTCACCGTGCCCGCGCACCTGGAAGAGCTCGTCGTGCGGCGGGTCGACGCCCAACGCGGACAGCGCGGACGGCGCGGACGCGTTCCGCTCCTCCTCGCGGCCGCTGCCGCCGCGGTGGTCGCGGGGGCGACCTGGTGGTACCTGCGCCCCGGCGTGCCGCTCGAACCGGTCGCGCTCGTGCGCCAGGCTCCCGGAGTCACTGCGGAGGCGTCGCTCGTC
Source organism: Lentzea sp. (assembly GCF_036380075.1). Taxonomy (NCBI): domain Bacteria; kingdom Bacillati; phylum Actinomycetota; class Actinomycetes; order Pseudonocardiales; family Pseudonocardiaceae; genus Lentzea; species Lentzea sp. The sequence goes on from NZ_DASVFL010000349.1 coordinate 15,354, forward strand.
CCGCACACCTGGGGAGTCGAGATCAAGCTCGACGGCCAGGGGTTCACCGCCGGGCAGACCTACCAGGTCGCCGTCACCGGCACCGACGGCGGCGAGGTGTCCGCGGGCTCGTTCGTCGGCACCGGCACGAACGCGATGCACTGCAACCTGAACAGCTCGGTCCTGCGGGCGGACGCGTCCGGCTTCGTCGTCCGCGACGCGGCCGGCACGGTCGCGCTGTCCTCGACGTTCCCGCGCCAGTGATTCCGCACTCGCACGGCGTGGCTGCGCCGTCAGCCCAGGCCTGCAGCCCGGTCCAGCGTCCCGTCGACACGCTCTGACCGGTCAGGGCGCGTCGACGAGGCGCTGAACGGCGGCCGCCAGCCAGTCCCGGAGCTCGTCGAGGTCGCCCAGGTCGTCGGTGAGCACCCGGCGCCGGGTGCTCACGCCCAGCACCAGCGCGTCGACCGCGGCGGCGCGCGCCTCGGCGTCAGCGTCCTCCAGCCCGTAGCGGCGCAGCTGTTCGGCGAACGGCCACAACGACTCCTCGTCGAGGAACTTCGTCAGCGCACGGGCCGCTTCCGGCCGTTCGCCCGACGCGCGGTGCAGGACCAGGAGCGGATCCTCGCCCTGCATCCCGCTCCACCGCGCCACGATCGCCTCGGCCAGCCGCCGGCCGAGCGTCTCGCGCGGTCCGTCGAGCTCGGCCAGTTCGAGGTGCACCTGCGCGGCCGCGAGGAACAGACCGTCCTTGCCGCCGAAATAGCGCGTGATCAGGTTCGGCGACACGCCGGCGCCGTCCGCGATGGCCCGGACGGTGGTGCTGTACCCGGTGGTGGCGAACTGGCGGCGTGCTTCGGCGAGGATCGCGGCGCGGGTGCGAGCCGCGTCCCGCGTCCGGACGCTCTGGTCGCCCTCGGTGCTCATCGCCGCACGATAGCAGTTGTGCACAGCCGTACACATCATGTGTATGGTCGTACACATACGCCGTCCCGCCGAAGGAGCCCTCCCGTGCGCATCGCTTTCACCCACGTTCGCGTCTTCGACGGCGAGCAGGTCCTCGCCCCCACGACGGTGCTCGTCGAGGACGGTCTCGTGGCCCGCGTCGGAGGCTTCGCACCACCGGCGGGGGTCGACCGGACCGTCGACGGCACCGGCAAGACCCTGCTGCCCGGTCTCATCGACTCGCACGCGCACGCCCAGCCGGAGGACCTCACGACCGCCCTCCGCCTCGGGGTCACGACCGTGATGGACATGGGCGGTCCGTCCACAGCGGAAGACCGCGCGGTGTGGGCCGCCCGGCCCGGCAGCGCCGACGTCCGCGGTGCGGGGCAGCCGATCACCGCGCCGCACGGGCACCCCACCCAGCTCTTCGCCGGCCTGAGCGGTCCCGGCGTCCCCGACCCGGCGACGTTCCCGCAGACGAGCTCCCCCGAGCAGGCGCGCTCGCTGGTGGACAGGCTCGTCACCGGCGGGTCCGACTACCTCAAGTTCATCCTGGAGGAGGGCACGGTCCTGGGTGCTCCCGGACTCCCCCTGCTGCCGCACGACGCCTACGTCGCCGGCGTGACCGCCGCGCACGAGCAAGGAAAACTGGCGATGACCCACGCGCAGACCGCGGAGACCTGGACCCGGGCCGCCCGCGGGGGCACCGACGCCCTGATGCACCTGTTCATCGACCGCCCGCACGACGACCGCCTCGTCGAGGCGGTCGCCTCCTCCGGGGCGTTCGTGACTCCCTGCCTCGTCCTGGTCCGCTCCTTCCTGGGCACCGCGGCGACGGAGGTCGCCGCCGATCCGCGGGTGAGCGGCAAGCTCGACCCGGTGTGGGCCGAGGCGCTGGCCCGGCCGCTGTCCACCTGGGACGCGCCGTTCGACGACGCGCTGGCCAGCGTGGCCGCCCTCGACGCGGCAGGGGTGGAGGTCCTGGTCGGCACCGACGCCTCCGTGGCCGTCCCCACGACCGGCGGCCAGGCACACGGGGTGAGCGTGCACCACGAGATGGCGTTGCTCGTCGAGGCGGGCCTCTCCCCCGTCCGCGCGCTGAGGGCGGCCACGTCGGTTCCGGCGCGGCGCTTCGGTCTCGACGACCGCGGCCGCATCGCTCCGGGCTTGCGCGCCGACCTCGTGCTCGTCGACGGCGATCCGACGACCGTGATCGACGACAGCCTCTCGATCGCCGGGGTGTGGCGCGGCGGGCGGGAATCGTTCAGCGCCACCGCGTGAGTTCGGAAGCGATCATGCGGGAGTGCATGGAAGCGAGGCCTGCCGGGTATTGACCCATCGCCGTGCATGCGCGCATCCACACGGCCGGTCGTCTCCGGATGGCCCGGTCCGGGTCGGCGGCAGAACGTTGAAACCTCCAGCGTCGTGTCGCCGACCCGGTTCCCGGATGGAGGCCGAAAGGCCCTCGGCCGGGATCCGCACTCGCCGTACGATCTTCCGGGCAGGCGTCGAGCAGGACGCCGTGGAACTCCACCCGGAGACGAAGGGGCGCCGCGGCATGCACGACTCCACGACAGCGCCGGAACGACCGCACGGCGACGAACGCCCCGACCCGTTGACGCGACTGGACGACGCCACCGACGCGCTGGCGGTGCTGCGCGACGCGTTCTCCCGGACGGAGTCCCTCGACGCCGCGTTGCAGCGCCTCGCGGACACCGCCGCCAGGGTCATCCCCGACGCCGACGGCGTGAGCATCTCCATCGTCATCCCCGGCCGGCCCCGCACCGTCGCGGCGACGGACCGGAGTCTCGTCCGGATAGACGAGGAACAGCACGAGGCCGGCCGCGGGCCCGGCCTGGAGTCCGCGTTCACCCTCAAGCCCGTGCGCGCGGCCGTGGGCGAACGCTCGGAGGAATGGCCGGAGTTCGAGCGCGCGGCGTCCGAGACCGGCGTCCGCGCCTACCTGTCGGTTCCCCTCGTGCTGCCGGCCTCGGGTCCCACCGACGCGCAGCACGTCGGAACGCTCACCGTCCACAGCCGGACCGCCGCCGCGTTCGACCCCTACGACGAGGGCTTGGTGCTGTTGTTCACCACCGCCGCGTCGGCCACCATCACCAACGCCCGGCGCTGGCAGCGCTCCCACGCCCAGGCCCAGCACCTCGAGCAGGCGCTGCACTCCCGCGCCACGATCGAACAGGCCAAGGGCGTGCTGATGGCCGTGCACTCCTGCTCCGCGGACGCCGCGTTCACGATGCTGGTCGAGCGGTCGCAGAACGAGAACGTGAAGCTCCGCGACGTGGCCGGGACCCTCATCGAGTCGCTCTGGTGTTCCGAAACCCGGTAGAGATCCGCGCAGCCACGACGAGTACCCGTTTCTCACTCGCGGGGAACGTGTGAATCGGCACAGCGCCACGGAATGCCGGTGATCATGCCTTGTGCTGTCACCGTCCGTAGCATCGGGGGAACAACAGCTGTGCTATCCGGGTGAGGTGTTCGATGACTTCGAGCGAGACCGTGTCAGTGGCGGGCACGCAGATCCACGAGCACGACGACGTGCTCGTGGCGGTGGTCAGCGGCGAGCTCGACATGACCAGTGTCGACGGGATCGCGGCGACGCTCTTCGAGCACCTGGGCACCCGTCCCGGGGGCATGGTGGTGGACCTCGCGGTCAGCTTCCTGGGCTCGTCCGGGTTGTCGATGCTGCTGGAGCTCAACAAGCGCGCTCGGCGCGACGGAGTCGGGTTCGCCCTCGTCGCCACGGAAGCGGCGGCTGTGCGGACTCTGACAGCCAGCGCCCTGGCCCACGTGCTGCCCGTGACGCAGTCGGTGGACGAGGCCGTGGCGCTGGTTCACGGAGAACCGAAGCGGAGCTGACCTCGCCCCCGCACGAACGATGACCGGCGTCGGACAGTCCTGATGAGACGAACAGGGCGCCGGTCACCGGTCGTCGAGGTCGACCCTGGCGTTGTCCCCGCCCTCGTAGCGCTGACCGGTGATCTTGGCCTTGGCGAAGCTGACCGCGGAGGCGACGATCCCGCCCGGCGTGTCCCAGTACTCGGCGGAGGTCGCCTCGATCCTGATCAGCACGACCGACGGGTCCTCCGGTCCCTGCGGCAGCCAGGCGGCCGCACCGGCGTTCCACAGCCGCTTCTTGCGCTCGACGTCGTCGACGACGCTCGCCAGTCCGGTGACCGAAAGCCACGTCGAGAGCCCGCTGACGGCGAGGTTCACCTGGGGCAGGTGACCGATGTGGGCGACCTTGCGGGAGTCGCGCTCGGCGAACAGCCAGACGTCGCCGTCGAACTCCACCTCCTGCAACGCCATCGGACGGCTCATCAAGGTGCCGTCGGGAGCGGTGGTGCCGAGCATCGCCAGCTTCTTGCCGGACAGCAGCTCGGCCACCTTCGCCACGGCGTCGTCGTGTTCGGACACGGATCGCTCCTCGCATCACGCCGGGCGGCTGTCAGCCGTGTCCGGACTCAGACCGTCAGATACCCGATCGCCGGCCCGCCCTACCACAATGCTCGTGCTGACGTAGCGGCGCGCACGCCATTCCGTGACGCCGATGAGTCCGAGCAGGGTCGCCGGGGCCAGCACCGAGGTGGCGACGACCGCGGCGGTGAGCGGGAGGGTGTAGATCAGCAGGATCGCGACGGCCCCCTCGCAGAGCAGCCCCGCGCTCCACAGGAGGGTGAGCCGCCGGTGCACCGCGCGGAACCCGCGGTCGTTGTCCCACCGGCGGTCGAACACGTCGGGCTCACCGGACAGGTCGCGCCGGATGCGGGCGATGAAAGGACGTTCGAACACCAGGGTGGCCGTGGCAAAAAGCCCGACGGCCGAGGTGATGACGAAGTCCTTCGCCAGTTCCAGGCGCGGGTCGCCGGTGACCACGGCCACCGCCACGCCGAGGGCGAAGCGGACCAGGACCAGCACGCCGAGCGTGGTCAGTGCGCGCGTGCGCACGTACTGCACGCCGAGGACCACGACCGACACCCCGGCCGCGCCCACCAGGGCCCAGACCGGCTGCCAGCCCAGCCAGGTCAGCAACAGGTAGCTCGCCACCGGGATACCGACGTTCTCCACCACGCCGGCGAGCACCCGCAACCAAGACCGGTTCACGGACTTTCTCCCCGCGCGGTGCCGCCGGCATCGCGGGACGCGATCATCTTGTGCAGCAGGGCGGTCAGCATCCCGGCCTCGTAGCCGGCCAGCCCGAGGTTGGCTGGCTCGTTGAACTCGCGCATCGCGGCGGCGGCAGCGGCGAACGCCGTCCGGCCGTCGTCGGTGATCAGCACCGGCACCGGCCTGCCCCGCCCTCCCAGCCCCTCGCGCCGCAGCAGGCCACGCCCGACCAGGTCGTTGATGACCGCGGTCATGCTCTGCGGACGCACGAGCACCCGCCTCGCCAACTCCGCCTGCAGAAGGCCGGGTGACTCGGTCAGCTGCGCCAGCACACCGAACTGCACGGGCGTCAGCCCGTGAGCGGCGAACAGGTCGTAGAGCTCGCGCACCACCGCGTGGTACGCCCGCACCACCACCCACGCCGGCAGGTCCCCCAACGCCTGGTCAGTCTCGTCCACCACACCAAAGTATCAGTCTGCTGATACTTTGGGCTTCTCAGTGGCGATAACTGTGCGACTCTCGACGAGAGCAGTATCAACAGACTGATCCTGGGGTGTGCCATGCGAGTCATCGTCGTCGGAGCCGGCATCGGCGGGCTCGTGCTGGCGCAGGGTCTCAAGGCCGCCGGTGTCGCGGTGACCGTGCACGAGCGGGACCGGGCCCTGTCCGACACCGGCGGGTACCGGTTGCACCTCACGCCGGAGGCGGCCGGGGTGTTGCGCAGGCGACTGCCTCCGCCGGTGTTCCAGGCGTTGCTGGCCAGCAGCACGGGATCGCGCTCGCTCCGCCAGTTCGGCGTCCTGGACCACCGGCTGCGGACGGTGGCACGCATCCCCCTGGAGGACGACGGCGAGCACCTGATGATCGGCCGCATCCCGTTGCGCAGGCTGCTCGGCCACGGCCTGGGCGAGTCGATCAGGTTCGGTTCGGAGTTCACCGGGCTCGAGCACCACCCCGACGGCACGGTGACCGCCGTGTTCGCCGACGGAACCCGTGAGACCGGCGACGTGCTGGTCGGCGCGGACGGCGCTCGTTCCCGCGTGGTGACCGCGCTGACCGGCAGGCCCACCGCGCGCCTGCTCGCAGCGCACGGGCTGGCCGGCCGCGCGCCGCTCGACGACGCCGTCAGGTCCGGCATGCCGGACGCCCTGCACCGCGGACCCGCGTTCGCCGTCGCGCCCGACGGCGTCGCGGTGTTCCTGACGCTGCACGACCCCTCCACGGCACCCGTCGCACCCCTGGCCTGCCGCGAGGTTGGCCCGATCCTCGAACCCGGCTACGTGCTGTGGGGCGTCGTCGTGCCCGCCGGTACCGCGACGGCGACCTCGGACGTCAACGGCCCCTCGGTGCTGGCGTCCGCGCGACACCTGCTCCGCGACTTCGCACCGTGGACCCGCACGCTGCTCGACCGGTCGGATCCCGCGCACGCCACCCGGTTCCCCTACTACGCCGCGGATCCCGACGCCGACCTCACGCCGTGGCAGGTCGGTGCCGTCACGGCCCTGGGCGACGCCGTGCACGCGATGCCGCCCACCGGCGGACGAGGAGCCTCCACCGCGGTCGTCGACGCCGACGTGCTGATCGACCACCTCACCCGATCGGGTAGCACGTCGATCCCGTTGGCGTTGCACGACTTCCAGAGAGCGATGGCCCGGCACGCACCGCCCGCGCTCCGCGAGTCGCTGCAACCACTGCTGTGGCAGCAACGAACGTCGGGTCGTCTCGGCCGAGTCTTCCTGCGCACCGCGCTCGCGGTCGCCGGAACGGTCGGTTCAGCTCGGCGATGACTGGCGGCTCCTGTCCCACCAGCGAGATGTTTGCGCGCTTCCGCCCGGAGCCGACCCGTCGTGTACGGCCGCCTGTCCGGGGCCGTTCCCGCACGTCGCTGAGAGGAACAGATGGCTGAGCATCCCGCCACGACCAACGACGCCGGCATTCCGGTGGAGAGTGACGAGCACTCGTTGACGATCGGGCCCGCCGGTCCGATCGTGTTGCAGGACCACTACCTCATCGAGCAGATGGCGCAGTTCAACCGCGAGCGGATTCCGGAGCGCCAGCCGCACGCCAAGGGCAGCGGGGCGTTCGGCAGGTTCGAGGTGACCGCGGACGTCTCGCGCTTCACGCGGGCGGCGGTGTTCCAGCCGGGCACGGAGACGGAGGTGCTGGCGCGGTTCTCCACTGTGGCCGGTGAGCGCGGCAGCCCCGACACGTGGCGCGACCCGCGCGGTTTCGCGGTGAAGTTCTACACGACCGAGGGCGTGTACGACATGGTCGGCAACAACACGCCGGTCTTCTTCATCAAGGACCCGATGAAGTTCCAGCACTTCATCCGGTCGCAGAAGCGGCGTGCGGACAACAACCTGCGCGACCATGACATGCAGTGGGACTTCTGGACGCTCTCCCCCGAGTCGGCCCACCAGGTCACGTGGCTCATGGGCGACCGCGGGATTCCGCGCACGTGGCGCCACATGAACGGCTACAGCTCCCACACCTACATGTGGGTCAACGCCGCTGGCGAGAAGTTCTGGGTGAAGTACCACTTCAAGACCGACCAGGGCGTGGAGTTCTTCACCCAGGACGAGGCCGACCAGCTCGCCTCCGCCGACACCGACTACCACACGCGCGACCTGTTCGAGTCGATCACGCGCGACGAGCACCCGAGCTGGACGATGTTCGTCCAGGTCATGCCCTTCGACGAGGCCGAGGGCTACCGGTTCAACCCGTTCGACCTCACGAAGGTCTGGCCGCACGCCGACTACCCGCTCACCGAGGTCGGCCGGCTCACCCTGGACCGCAACCCCACCGACCACCACACCGAGATCGAGCAGGCCGCGTTCGAGCCGAACAACCTGGTGCCCGGCATCGGCGCGAGCCCGGACCGCATGCTGCTGGGCCGGCTGTTCGCCTACGCGGACGCCCACCGCTACCGCATCGGCGTCAACTACAAGCAGCTGCCCGTCAACGCGTCCAAGTCGCCCGTGCACAGCTACAGCAAGGACGGGGCGATGCGGTACACGCCCGTCTCCGACCCGGTGTACGCGCCGAACTCGAAGGGCGGTCCCCAGGCCGACGCCGAGCGGTACGGCCCGGCCGCGGGATGGGGCGCGGAAGGCGACATGGTGCGCTCGGCCTACGTCGCCCACGCCGAAGACGACGACTGGGGCCAGGCCCGCACCATGGTCCGCGAGGTCCTGGACGACGACGCGCGGACCCGTCTGGTCGACAACGTCACGGGCCACCTCCTCAACGGGGTGTCCGAGCCGGTGCTCGTCCGCGCCTTCGAGTACTGGCGCAACGTCGACCCCGAGATCGGCAAGCGGGTCGAGGACGGCGTGCGGGCCAAGCAGGACGAGAAGGACCCGAAGGCGGACGAGCAGGCGAACCCGGCACGCGAAAGCATGCAGCAGAAGGCTTGACCGCTCACGTCGGCAACAACACCGGGGTCTCCGCACTTCTCCGCGCGGGGATCCCGGTGGTCCGTTCGGGTGTGGGCGCACCTCACAACGGGAAACCGTGCTCTGTGAACCATCCTCCCGCCAGTCCCCTGGGCTCCTCCTCGCAGCACGACCACTCGAACACCGAGCAGGCCAGAGGACAACGTCAGGTTGCGACCCTGCCGTCCGGCGCCCGTGGCGTGGACGGTCACGCGATCCCCGGCCAGTCCACCGGCGAGGTGGAGATCGACACCTCGCTGAGCTGCGACAACCTCTCCACGGTCCGCGCGAGCATCGCCGAGGCGCTGCGAGCCCACGACGAGGACTTCGTCCTGGACGTCCAGCTGGTGGCCACCGAACTGGCCTCCAACGCGTGCGACCACGCCGACGACCCCCGGCGCCTGGTGCTGCGCCGCGAGGTCCACACCGACCGAGGCCCCGAGCTCGTCGTCGAGGCCTGCGACGCCACCCTCGAACGCACCCCCGTCGTCGGCCGCTCCAGCATCGGCCCGGACCGCGGGAACGGGATGAAGCTCGTCGAGCACCTCTGCAACGACTGGGGCGTGCGCCTGGAGGACGAGACCAAGATCGTCTGGGCTCGCATGCCGATCCCGCGGTGAGGATGCCGAGAGCCTCGACGGGTTCGGGAACTGTCCACTGCGCACCTCTTACAACTCGCACCTTCGTGCGAACCACTCGATTCGAACCAGGCGTCGAGCGGCCAAGGCTCACGAGATGTCACCGCGACACCGCACTGGGCCAGACGGGTGACGTCGAGCCGATGCGGTCCGCTGGTTGTGCAGGTCCGCCGTGCGGCTTCCACGATGGAGTGGCCGGGCAGTCGTCGTGACCGATCTTCCCTCCGTGCCCACCACGGGGTCTCCCCCGTCACGGCGACTGCCCCGGCCTCGCACCACGCGGCTGGCGTTGCGCGGACTCGGTGCACCGGCGCGGACCCTGCAGAACGCACGGGCGGCCCTCGCCCTGTGGAGCTCCAACCTCGAACGGACCGACGTCGTGCCACCACCCTGAACCTTGCCGGCACGCAGTGCTCGCCACACGTCGTTCTGTGACTTCACTGCGTGGCACTTAATGTGTCTTTTGTGGACGTCGTCGTGGTCGGGGCAGGGATAGCGGGTCTCTCGTGCGCACGCGCGCTGGCAGAAGGCGGAGCACGAGTGCGTGTCCTCGACCGAGGCCGTGTCGTGGGCGGCCGGTTGGCCTCCCGGCGTGTCAACGGCCGATACGCGGACATCGGCGCCGCCTACCTGGTCGCTGACGACCCCGCGTTCGTCGCGCAGACCGAGTCCTGGCAGGCGCGGGGCCTCGCCCGTCCCTGGACCGACACCCTGAGGGTCTACCCCGAGGGCACGGACACGCGCGGTCCGGTCCGCTGGGCCGCGCCCGGCGGCCTGCGCAGCCTCGCCACGGATCTCGCCGACGGACTCGACGTCCGCCTCTCCACCCCGGTCGACTCCGTCGTGCACGACGCGGACGCGGTGGTGCTGGCCATGCCAGGACCCCAGGCCCTGAGGCTGTCCCCACCGCCCGCAATCGCCGCGGCCGCGACCGCGCAGAGCTGGCGGCCGGTGATCGCCGCGGTCCTCACCTACCCGGCCCGCTCGTGGGGCGAGTTCCGCGGGGCGTTCGTCAACGACCACCCGGTGCTCGCCACCGTGTGCGACGACGGTGACCGCCGAGGCGACGCCGCACCCGTCCTCGTCGCCCACTCCACCGCCGGACTGGCCTCCGAACACCTGGACGCGCCCGCCGAGGCCGGTCCGGTTCTCGCCGCGGCCGTGGGAGAACTGCTCGGCATCACCGCCTCGCCCCAGATCGAGACGCACCGCTGGACCTACGCCCAGCCCGAGAAGGCGTCCGACACCCCGTACGCCAGGGACGGCCAGGTGTGGCTGTGCGGAGACGCGTTCGGCCGTCCACGGGTCCAGACCGCCTGGCTCTCCGGTCGCGCCGTGGCCGGCGCCCTGCTCGACGAGTGAGCCCCTGCACCCCGTTCTGCTCGAGCGACGCAGTGACACTCGTCGGCAGGTCCGGTGCTCGTTGTGTGCCATCACGCCGTCTCGCCGAAGTCAGACTCCGCCCTCCTCCCGGTGCTGGCGCAGCACCCGGCAGATCTCGTCCGCGGGCTCTGGGAGGTACATGTCCCCGTGCGCGCATCGGATGTCGTACATCTGCACCGAGCCGGTGACGAACGGCGTCCAGAGGCCGGAGTACGGGCCGTCCTGACCGGGAACGGCGTTGAAGATCACCGCGTCGCCGTCGAACACGGGCAAATGAAAACCCTGCATCAGGTCGGTGTGGTGCTGGATCACGGCGGTCGCGCCGGTCAGCAGGTGTCCTTGGTCGGCGGTCATGCGCTCGCTCGGGTGTTCGCGGATCTCGTCAGCGCTCGGCGGGGTGTGCGACTTGAGGTAGTCGCTCGGCACGCTGTCGAGAAGAGCGCGCAGTGCCACTTCGTGCCCCTGCGCGCAGACGGGAGGCCATGGCGTGGGCGAGGGTGCTTGCCCGAGCGCAACCGCAGCTCGGCGGCGCGTCCCAGCTCGCCACGCCAGAACTCCTCCACCAGGCGCGCCGTCTCGATCGCGAACCGCCACCTCGTCCACGGCACCCACCACATCGTCGGCCAGCGTGGCGACTCACTCGACGTGGACCGCCGCATGTGCTGACCGTGGCTCTTCACCGCAGCCGGCGAGTTGACTCCGCCACGACGGCTGCGGACAAGGCTGAGCGATGTGGACACGTCGAGCACGATCCCGCCTGGGATGGACGGAAGTGCGGCGTACTGCTCACCGCAAAGAGCCCTCGCCGAGTTTCCGGGGAGGGCTCTTTGCGCGTCAGCCTCAGCAGTTGCCGAGCCTGTATTCAAACCAACTACGCGCCCCTTCGGTGGCCTCCGTCCCAGCGAACTTCCGTTCCCACATGCGCACAAGCGACGCGCTGTACGCCGTGATCCCGTCCGGATCGGCAGTGCGGAATGCGTCGAGCTGTTCCGCCCAAGCTTCCGCGTCCGAGGGTGGGTGTCCCGCCGCTATCAGCCGCACCGCCACTTGGGCGACGTCGATCCAGGGAGCGCCCGTCCTCCACCATGCCCAATCCACGACGCGGGCCTTGTCCGCGACGAGGAAGTTGAACGGGTTCAGGTCGAAGTGGATCAGGGTCGAGCCGTCCATGTAGGCCGGTGCACGACGCGCCCATTCCGCAACGGTGGCCGCGTTCTTCTTCGACCACGCGTGTGCATCGTCAGGCACTTCCAAGCTCAGTTCGCCGTCCAACGCCGCCGCCCACTGCTTCCCCATCTCCCGCTTCGCCGAGAGATCAGAGGGCGCGTCGGTCATGGTGATCACCCGAACTGCGTCCGCCACCATCGGCAGGTCGGATGAGCCTGGCGAAAAGTCAGCGTGCTGCCCGGGAACATGCTCGAACCCGAGCAGCAGCCAGCCATCGGTGTCGACCTGCCACAGCAGCCGTGGAGCCACGTCCTTCGGCAGGAACGGGTTCACGGCCGCTTCGTTGCGGTGCATGAAAGCCTGGCGATCGTCCGCCTTGATGCCCTTGCAGAACACCCAGCCGTCGCCGGTCCTGAGCGACGCGGCGACTGCGGAGTTGCGACCGGCCGTGGCCTCCTCCACTTCAGTCACGCGTCCTGTGTGCTCGTTGACAGCAGCGGCCACGCCTGCGGGCAGGTTGCTCCAGTTGAGGCGGTTAATCGTCAGACTCCTCTGTTCTCGGGCTGCTAGTGGAAGCCGTCGCCCTGGCCGCAGTTGGTGCACCCGCTGTGACACTGGGAGCAGTTGCCGCTGCCCGAGAGCCACAGCTCCGGGTGCAACGGCAGACCGGCGTTGGTGATCGCCTCCACCGTAGGGGCGAGCACCTCGTGGACGTCAGCTTCGGCGCGGCGCGGCGCGGTGAACTCGTCGGGGATGTGGTGGATGAAGTAGCCAGCCTCCCGCTCGCAGAACTCGGCGTACTCCACGGTGTTCAGGATGAACTGGTGCCAGCCGATGTCGACCTTCTGACTCGGCCGGAACGCGGTGCCCTGGTTGACGATGCCTACGGTGAGGAAGCTCAGCGTGTCGGAGATGATCGCGTCAGCCTCCATCAACTCCAGGCCGTGCTCACGCATGAGCTGGCTCCGCCACTTCATGCGGAACTCGGTGGAGATGCGCGCCTGAGCGACCTTCGCCGCAGGCTCGATCGTTGCCGTCATCGGCCGTCCTCTCGTCGTTCCTCTGATACGACGCGCTGTCGTGCACGTCGCAAATGCCCCGGAGCGGAGTCGAACCGCTACTACAACCCTTTTAAGGGGCTTGCCTCTACCAGTTGGGCTACGGGGGCGTGTGATAGCAATGATCGATCAATCAACCGATCAGGACATGAGCTGAACGAGTGTGGATACCGTGAATGCCGCGATGATCGCGCGCCCCTGCTCCGTGGATCTTGCTTCGTTGATCAAAGTTGGTGAACTGTGCCGCGCCATCCATTCAGTACAGCGCTCGACGCCGATCGAAGTCAGGCGGACGCGGTAACGCCCTTTGGGCGTGGTAGGCACCTTCACAAGACATCGAGAGTCGAAGAGCGCTTCAAGCGCCCCACGCACAACGCCGTGCGAGAAGCCGGTAAGACCCTCGATTTCCTTCGGCTCCCCACGTCCGATTCGGGGCTGCCAGAAGTAGCGCGATGATCGTGTATCGCGATCGAGTGGGTGGCCCTTCCGGTGGCGCTGCTGGGCTCAACGGTGCCGCTCCGGTCCGTGGATGTAGGTCCTGGCCGCGTTCTCGGGCGATGCACCGCTATTCCCGTTGGGCAGCGAGGGCATTCGAAGTGCATAGCCGGGTTGACGCCCCAACAGCATGGGCAGTGATCGCAAGATGGACGGCGGAGGCACGAGCAGGTTCGGCGCTTGGGGGTGGTCCGGGGGTCGCAGGACCAACGCCGCGCCGATCACCCACAAAGCCCTGCCACCGAACGACCACAGCGTCTGCGAGGGGCGGAAACAGTCCCGGTCGGCTTCGCGCGGGGCACGGTAGGCAACCGCAGTCTCTGGCCCGAAAATCTGAATGACATCGACGCACGAGGTGTACCGATGAACCGCCGCGAGCGCGTTCGGTCGCTGCCGGTTGGGGAAGTAGTAGATCATCCACTTCCGGTAGACGAGTTCAGACAGATGCGCTTCGAGATCGGCATCGACATCCACGAATGTGTCAACCATAGTCGTCACTTCGAGATCACCTGCCGCACCTTGCGGACGTGCGCCATGAACTGCGCCATGACCCTCGCGCCCGTCATTGCGCTGCACGTCAGGAACCCACATCGGTACGCGCACACCGCTTTCCACGTCACCGCCACTATCAGGAGCACCAGAGCTACTGCGATCTCCACCCACATTCATGACCTCCCCGAGCAAGATTGGGACCAACGGGAGGGCTGGAGAGAGCCCGCTGCGACAGCGGGAGCTTGGAACCTCACCGCGTCGCGACGGTCGACAGCCGTCCCGTTGGCGCTGGGACCGGCCGTAGCTCGGATCACTGACCGCCAGCCCCGCGTGTCTGACTGTAAAGGCAGCAATGCAATCTTTGCCGCACCCAAACGGGTGAAACGTTGCATTGCAATCTAGGTACGCTCGAACGGGTGGCGCAGGTCAGACGGGCGAGTACGGCACACTTCGCGCCATGACGGAAGACGACCTGTCTGACCCGGTGATCGCGCGGCTCCAGTGTGGCGAGCTGCTGCGAACGCTCAGGGGCAAGCTCGACCAAGGCAAGATCGACAAAGAGATGGTCGCGGAGGTCGAGCGTTACTACACGACGAAGCTCGCCAAGATCGAGGCAGGCACTATCGCACCTGGACCGGCTGACGTTGATTGGCTGATCAAGCGCTATCACCCCAAGCCGTCCGAGGCTGACGAGCTGAAGCGCCTCGCCGCGCTGGGTCGTCGGCGCGCCAAGCCCGTGAGTTCTGGCAAGGATGCACAGCAGTACGTGTCACTTGAGCGTCGGGCTCGCGAGATCCGCATGGTCTACAACGAGATTCCTGGACTGTGTCAGCCGGAAGAGTTCGCGTATGCGGCTCTGTCGGTCTCTCCCGTGGTCCCGGCATCCGCCATTGCAGGACGAGCCGCTGAGCGTGCCGAACGCGGTCGGACGATCATCCGGCCAGGTGGGGCGAACGTGTGGCTCGCGCTCGGCGAAGACGCCCTGTACCGATGGGCGGGCGATCCCGCCATACTTCGGCGCGCGCTGGAGCACCTCCGTGAAGTCGCCGAGATGCCGAATGTGAAGCTGCGCATCCTTGAGCGGTCCGCTGGGATCGTCGCCGCGTTGAGCTGTCCGTTCACGCTGCTGCACGTCGACGGAGACAAGACGCTCGCGATGGTCGCCTCACTGACACGCCCGGACTACATCAAGGCCACGGCACCGTATGTGACGGCGTTCGAGCAGGCGTGGGAACTCGCGAGCTCCGAGAACGCCTCGAAGGCGATAATTGACGCACGGATCACTGACCTCATCGACAGCTAGGAGCATCAGACATGTGGAGTAATGCCACCGACCTGAACGGTGTCCGGTGGCGCACCAGCAGCTTCACCAACGGCGGGAACGACCCTCAGTGTGTCGAGGTCGCTCCGGTTGGGGCTCTGTGGGCCGTCCGCGACAGCTTTGACCCCAGTGGGCCTGCTCTCGGGTTCTCCGAGCTTGCCTTCCGGGCGCTGGTCGAGAGCGTCAAACGTGGGGAAAGCGCCGGATCGTGATGTAAGGACGAGGCGGGGCACTTCGGTTTTCCGAGGTGTCCCGCCTCGTACCCGCATGGGCGAGGTGCTCGCAGGCGTGCTGGTCGTCGCCGCCGGAGCGGGCGCCGCCCTGTTCACCGCCTCCATCTGGGCGGACCTGTCCGTACTGGCCGACATAAGCGTGGCGCTGTTCATGTTCATCGTCGGCATGGAGCTCGACCTGGGGGCCGTGCGCCGAGGCGGCCGGACGGCGATCTCTGTGGCGACGGCCTCGGTCCTGGTGCTTTTCGGCCTCGGGCTCACCGATCAGTACGCCCCAGCAGGGACGAATACCGGCTTCCTGCTGTTCTTCGCAGTGGCCATGTCAGTCACGGCGCTCCCGGTGCTCGCTCGCATTCTCACCGACCTGGGCATGCAGCGGACAGCGACAGGATCGCTCGTTCTCGTGTCAGCCGCGATCAACGACGTGCTCGCGTGGGTGCTTCTCGCCGCAGCCGTGGCCTTGAGCGGGCAGGGCAGTAGCTCCCGGTGGGCGCTCACCCTCTCGATTCCCTACCTGACTGTGATGCTGTAGGTGGTGCGGCGCACCCGTGCGCCAAGCGGCCGTGCTCGGAACGCTGATGAACACCAGAGGACTCACCGAGCTCGTGGTGCCGAGCATCGGTGTCCAGACGGGGTTGATGAACCAACAGCTCTACACCTTGGTGGTGGTCATGGCTCTCGTGACCACCACCATGGCGGCGCCGCTGCTGTCCCTCCTGCACTCGCCGGAGGCCTTCGACGAGGACAACCCGGCCGGCACACTTGCGGGATGAGCCTGTTCGAGGTTCACGGGCAGGTTCGGGACCTCCACCTTCGCCGTTCAGGCCGCACGTCGTAACCCCAAGAGTTCGTTGTCGATCCGCGTCTCGACGTCCTGTGCCGCTCAAGACGGCATAAGTGGTCCCCGAGCACCCTCGCGAGTCGATCACGGCCACGTCGTGAGCAATACCGGATGCGACAGGGATCCGAACTTGAACCGGTCAGAAGTTCTTCTTCGAGACCGTCCACGGGGACTTCGACGCGAGCCCGGACGGATCCAGGATGTACGAGCGGGCGGTCGCGTTGCCGTTGAGCACCATGTCGAGGAACTGGACGACCGTGGTCATGCCGTCGGTCATCTGGTTGCCGGTGATGAAGCCGACGTGCCCGGCCTGCGGGTGCATGGCGAGCACGGCCGGAACGGTGACCAGGTCGTAGTTGGCCCGCGTGTTGTCGTAGGCGATGTCGGAGGGTCCGCCCGCCATGAACAGGGCCGGCGTGTGGAGCCGGGCGAGCTCGGCGCGGGAGTACCCGAAGGAACCGTCGGCGAACAGACCGCTGTCCAGCGACACCACGGCGTCCACCCGGCTGTCCTGCGCGGCGATCAGGGCCTCGATCCCGCCGCAGGAGTGGCCCGCGGCGGCGACCTTCGTCAGGTCGAGCCGCTGGGACAGCGGCGCTCCGGACCGGTTCTGCTCCCGCTGCGCCCACGTGATCGCGTCGGTCAGCAAGGAAGGGATCGGAGAGCCGCTCGGCACGCCGTTGGCCGACCCGTCCACCGAACCGGTGTCCACCACGACGACACCCTTCGACGCGATGAACGTCAACGCCCTGGTGACCTCGCTGTTGTTCGTGTGCGCGCAGGCGCCGTTCCCGAACACCAGCACCGGCATCGGCACTCCCACCGCCTGCGGGTTCGCCGGGCGGAACACGGTGTAGCGGTTGTCGCCGTACGCACCCTCCCGGGTGACCGGGAAGTTGTTGCCCACCAACGTACTGCCACCCGGCGGAGGTTCCGTCACCGAGCCGGTGCAGACCTCGCCGTTGAGCGTGAACGCCGACGGAACGGCCGAGCTGGTGCCCGACGTGGCGTTGAAGCCGAAGGAGGCCGTTCCTCCGGTGGCGATGGCACCGTTCCACGACACGTTGGTCACCGTCACCCGCGCGCCCGACTGCGCCGCGGAACCGTTCCACAGCTGGGAGATTCGCTCATCGCCGGCGAACGTCCACGCCACCTGCCAGCCGTTGACCGGGCTGCCGAGGTTCGTCACCGTCACGGCCGCGCCGAACCCGCCAGGCCACTGCGAACCGATCGTGTAATCGACCCGGCATCCGGCGGCAGACGGCGTCGCCGCCACTGCCTCGCCCGTGGTCAGCGCGCCGGTCATCGCCGCCGCGGCCACGAACGCCATCGCGGGCCGGACGCGGGCAACCGATGTGAGCACAGTGATCTCCTCGCTCGGGACCGAAGAGGGAGCCATTGGTCTGGGAGCGCTCCCAGTCAGACTTCAGACTGTGACCTGGCGGCAACACGCCCGTCAAGACATGTGTCTGCTAAAACCGCGCTTTCACCCGATCACCGGCAACTGATCGGACCTTGCTTTTTCAGATTTCACAAGGTTGCGAATCGCGAGTAGCGTCGCGGGCGTGAACGACGCCAGACTCGTCGGAGTGCAGCAGACCCTCAGCCCTGTTCTCAGGGCCAAAGCGCTGGACAACCGGTTGCCGGACCCGATCCTCGGCGACAGCTACGCCGAGCGGACGATGCGCCGACTCGACCCCGACTACGACAAGGGCGCGTTCGGCACCAGCCAGATCGGGCTCAGCGCCGTGGTGCGCGCCAAGGCCCACGACGACTGGGCCCGGAGCTTCCTCGCCGATCATCCCGACGCGGTGGTGCTGCACCTGGGCTGTGGCCTGGACGCCCGCGTGCACCGAGTCGACCCGCCGGACACCGTCGACTGGTACGACCTGGACTACCCGAACGTCATCGAACTGCGACAACAGCTCCTGCCGCCGCGCGAGCGCTGCACCCTGATCGGTTCCAGCGTCACCGACCTGGCGTGGCTGGACCACATCCCCCGCGACCGGCCGGTCCTGATGATCGCCGAGGGACTGGTGCCCTACCTGACCGAGACCGACTTCCGGCGACTGCTGACCAGCGTCGTCGACGCCTTCCCCACCGGCCAGACGCAGTTCGACACGGTGGCCACCTGGGCGTGGCGCACCTCGAAATGGAACCCCTCGCTGCGCAAGTACGGCACCCAGTTCCACTGCGGCTTCGACGATCCGGCCGCGCTGGCCTCGTGGCACCCACGGCTCGACTACGTCGACGAGGCGCCGATGAACAACGCGCCGGTGCTGATGACCAAGGCGCCCGCGAACGTGCGACGCGTCTACCGCCTCCTGAACCTGCTGCCAGGCATGACCCGGTCCACTCGCATCGTGCGGTTCCGGTTCTGAACTCCCTGCCGCACAACAGTTTTCCGCCGCATTGTCACTGACGTTCACCGCCGGCGTACGCCAGGAACGGGTGTGTTCCCCGGGCCCAGCCGAGGAACCGCCTGCCTTTGCCGCGTCGCATCGTTCCGGCCGGCGTGAAGCGATCTCCCTCGATCACCTGCAGGAGTCCTTCCGCCACGGGCACGAGCCGAACGTCGCGCAGCTCGGTGATCAACCGCACCGCCAGCGACATCTGCACTGCGGGTTCGCAGAAGCTGAGCAGGAAGAGGGCCTGGCGCCACGCGTACGCGGTGTTCTTCACCTGGATCAGCGCCGCGTGCAGGTGGTCCGCGCGCTGGGCCTGCCTGCGCACGATCCAGCTGAGCGCGCGCCATGCCAGTTCCGGCGCTCGCTCACGCAGCTCGTCGGTCAGGTCCAGGGCATCGACCAGCACGGCGAGGTTGTGCGTGGTCAGGATCTGGCTCTGTTCCAGCAGCATGCCGTTGGCCGCGACGGAGCCACCTGTTGTGCCTGCCCGATCCTGACACAGCGCGGTGAAGTCCTCGGCCGTTCGCTTGCCCCAGCGCAGGAGCGTGCGCTGCGGTTCGGGCCAGTCCGCGGGCAGGTCGTAGTAGTTCGCGTAGAGCGTGCCGGCCAGCAGGCGGCTCGCCACCGCGGCGGCGTCACGCCACTTGGTGGTGAACGTGCCCGTGAAGATGTCCGCGGCCACCTCCTCCACGAGCGGCAGCTCCAGCCCCGCTTGCTTCGCCAGCGTCCTGATCTCGGTCACCAGCGGGTTCGGCAACACCGCGTGCGGAAACGCGGTGAGCGCCAGCACCGTGACCTGCCGGAGGGCCCGACGTGCGGCTGCGGCGTTGTCCGGCCGGGGTGATCGGAAAGGCGCGAGCGCCTGGACCCACGGCAGCTCGGTGAACCGCACCTGGTGCTGGAGGTTGAGCAGCAGCAGGCCGCGGCGGCGGCGGAATGCCGTGTAGGTCTGCTCGTGCAACCCCGCCACGACCGGGTCGTCGATCGCCGCGCTGAGCAGCCGTGAGGTGAGCTGCGGCAGCACGGCCGCCAGCGTCTCCCCGGAGGTGATCACGCTGAGGCGCACCAACTCGTCCGCGGGTGCTTCTAGCGCGCGTGCCGCCTTATGCACCAGACCGCTCGGCATTGTTGTGCCGCAAGGAATCTCGGCGGTCTTCTCGGCTTCGGACACCGCGGCCGTCGCGACGTCGAGCGACGGCAAGCCGCCGTCAGCCGGAAACCGGTCAAGCCGGCCCGCGAGCACACCGGCCAGCGCGGCGTTGGTCGGCGCCGTGACGGTCGCCGCCCGGGCGGCGTGCCACGCGCCGCGCTGTGCGGTCTGCGGGGCACCCCGGCGGCTCACCGTGTTCGCGATGGCACGGCGGATCCAGCCGACCTCCCGCGCGGTGAGCGCGTCGCTGCCGTGCGGGCACAGCTCCAGCGCGCGACGCAGCCTCGCGAAGTTGTTCTTCTGGTTGGTCTGCCTCCCCGACGGCGTGACGGTGCGGCACTGGTCCGCGAAGTCCACGAGCCACTGTTCCCTGGCCGCGGCCCAGTCCGCGGGCCACGTCCGGCACGGCCAGCCACCCTGCACCGATCCGCTCTCCTCGAGCCGGGGCAGCTCGCCGTCGACGGTGCGGCACCACAACGCCACCAACCGGTCGTACAGCGGATCCCACACCGTCAGCGCGGCGCGCATCTTCGCGATCTGCTCGGGCACCCGCACAGCACGCAGGGACGCGGCAACGTCCTGCACCGAGGCAACGCGGACCGCGGAATCCGACGGCCGGGCAACAGGTTCGAAGCGCGGCGTCAACCGCAGCCGGTGCATCAGCGGCCGCAGCTCGGCGACCAGGTCGAGAGCCTGCTCGGGGAAACCCTTGTCCAGCAGCAACGCCACCACGGGCAGCGCCGCGTCCTCCGGCACCTCGACCCGGAACCGCCCGGCGCGGACCGCGTCCACCAGCTCGGCCTGACCGGCGTCGCCGAGGTACCACAGGTTGAGCCGCTCTCTCTCGTTGCAGCCCGGAACTTCGGCCGGGAGGGAGGAGACGAGGGCGGCCTCGTCCTCGGACAGCGGCACCTCGGCCAGGTACCGGCCGGTCGCGAAGCCACCGTGCGCGACCTCGAGCGTCACCCACGCCGGCGTGTCCGCGACCGGCGTGCGGGAACCGACGGTGAGCGTGCCGTCGGCCATCCCGCTGACGACGTCCTCCCAGCGGCGCGACTTCCGCAGCGCCCGCGCGCGGTCGGCCTCGGTGCCCGCAGAGGTCGCCGCGGCCAACGCCCGCGTCAACTGACCGGTCGCGTACTCCGGCGAAGCGATGCGGATCGGGTCGGACACGGCGGACTCCACGGTTGGCAGAACATGGAGGCGGGAATCGAACCCGCGCCCTCCCCGTTCACAGCGGGGCGATCTGCCACTGATCTACTCCATGAGGTGCGCGAATCATATCGACCGTGCACACCGGACGCTCACCGATTTGCCGAACACCCGTTGTCCAGCCACCGAGCGGGCAACACCACTCCACACGCGACCGCCCACAGCAACGCCGGGAACGCGGCGATGCGTTCCCACAGACCGAACAGCGCTGAACCGCCGACCTCGGCCACCATCAAGACGAGGGCCGTCATCGCCACGACCGCCGTGCAGGCTCCGACGATGCCCAGCACACGCCATCGCTCGGTGCGCGCCAGCGCGAGCCCGGTCAACAGCATCGCGACCTCGCCGACCGGTATGGCGACAACCGCGCCGGCGACGTGCAGGGTGGCGCTGGTGTCCTCGGGGTTCAGGCCGACGACCGTCAACGCGAGCCCCGTCACGACGAGGAGCACGAGCCCGGCACGAGCCGTTCGTGTCTGCGGGAAGAGCGGCCGGACCAGCAGGGCGCCGCCGGCCAGGCACAGTCCGGCGACGGTCCAGGAAACGCCGGAGACGACGTGCCACGGCGAGCACACCCAACGCTCGGCCTCGGCCGAGCGGAAGCAGGTGGCCGCGCCCAGGTCGCTGATGGCGTTGCGCATCCAGCTGTGCGGAACCTCCCAGCGGGCCTCGACGACGAACAACAGCACGAAGTACTGCGCGACCAGCACCCACAGCACCGCGCCCAGCCGGGCACGCCCGGTCACAGCCGGACTCCCGCCAGGCGCGGGTCAACCCGAAGTCTCATCCGTCTTCGTACCACGCGATCGCGTGGATGTGGCGGCAGGCGAGCTGTTCCCACCCGGTCGAGCACGGTCAGCAGCTGATGGTGCCCCTGCGCAGGGCGTGCCCGCCGTCGTTGGAGTCGTCCGCCCAGCAGACGGGCTTGGATCCCGAGACGCATTCGTCCGCCGCGGCGAGGGCGAAGCCCTCGTTGTTGTAGTCGGGCATGCCCGGCGGACGGTCGAAGACACCGACGACGGCGAACGCGCCGGAAGCGTTGACCTTGAGCGTGAGGTGCCGGCCGTCGCAGGACGTCGTCCACAGCGGCCGCAGTCGCCGCCGGCACACCGATCGTCCGGGTGCCGGCGGCCAGAAGAGGCACGGCGAGAAAGCGAACGAGGGCACGGGGGCGCCGACGAACCGTCTTCAGGTGAGCTCCGCCAGCCGCTCCACGTCGCCGGTCCGCCCCGCCACGATGAGGACGTCGCCCGCGTGGACCACGGTGTCCGCGGTCGCGTAGGTGAAGCCCTCCCCCGCGCGCTTCACCCCGACGACGGTCACGCCGTACTTCTTGCGCAGGCCGCTCTGCCCGAGGGTCCGCCCGACGGCTTCCTGGGGCGTTCGGGTCTTGACCATCGCGTAGTCGTCCTCGAACTCGATGAAGTCGAGCATGCGACCGGTCACGAGGTGTGCGACCCGTTCGCCCATCTCGTGCTCCGGCAGGACGACGTGGTGGGCGCCGATGCGTTGCAGGATGCGACCGTGCTCGCGGCTGATCGCCTTGGCCCAGATCGTCGGGACCTCGAAGTCGACCAGGACGGCGGTGGTCAGGATGCTCGTCTCGAGGTTGGTGCCGATGCAGACCACGGCACGCTGGAACTCGTCCACGCCGAGCTGCCGCATCACCTCGGCGTCGGTGCTGTCGGCGACGACGGCGTGCGTCAGGTCGTCGGCGTGCCGCTGCACGAGCTTCGGGTCCTGGTCGATCGCCATGACCTCGGTGCCCTGGCTGATCAGCTCCAGCGCGAGCGAGCTGCCGAACCGGCCGAGGCCGATGACGACGACGCGGCCGGCCTGTTTATCCGACAATGGGACGCTCCTCGGGTAGCTCGTAGCGACGGCTGCGTTCGCGCAGCGCCAGGGCGGACACCAGCGTGATGGGGCCGAGCCTGCCGATGAACATCAGGGCCATCATCACGAGCTGTCCGACCACGGGGAGTTGGGCGGTGATGCCGGTGGACATGCCGACGCCACCGAAGGCCGACGCCGCCTCGAAGAGCACGGCGTCGAGCCCGAAGGACGTCGTCGCGAGCATGATCAGCGTGCCGACCATGACGGCGCCGACGCCCATCAGCGCGACCGTGACGGCCTGGCGCTGCACGTCGTTGCCCAGGCGGCGGCCCATGACGTGCACG
Organism: Lentzea sp.; assembly: GCF_036380075.1. NCBI lineage: Bacteria > Bacillati > Actinomycetota > Actinomycetes > Pseudonocardiales > Pseudonocardiaceae > Lentzea > Lentzea sp. The sequence continues at coordinate 38,409 of NZ_DASVFL010000349.1, forward strand.
CTCGGCTCCGCCCGCACCTCGGCGAGCAGGACGAACGCCAGCAGCGCGAACGTCGTCACCTTGATGCCGCCCGTGGTGCCGGCGCTGCCGCCGCCGACGAACATGAGCAGGTCGTTGACCAGGAGCGTGGCGGGCTGGAGCTGGGAGACGTCGAGGCTGTTGAAGCCCGCGGTGCCGGGCTGTGCGCCGTGGAAGACGCTGATGAGCAGCTTCTCCCCCACGCCGTAGTGCCCGAGCGTGGCCGCGCGGGACCACTCCAGGACGAGCACGGTCACCGCCCCGAACGCCATCAGCGACAGGTAGACCGGCACGGTGATGCGGGTGTGCAACGACCAGCGCTTGCGGCGGCGCCCCCGGAGGATCTCGAACAGCACCGGGAAGCCGAGCCCGCCGATCACGCCCAGGAGCACGATGAACACGACCACCCAGGGGTCGGTCGCGAAGCGCGTCAGGCTGTCCGGGTACAACGACACGCCGACGCTGTTGAAGGCCGACACCGCGTGGAACAGTCCCGAGTAGAAGGCGTGCCCCGGCGAGTACCCGTGGCCGAGCCAGAACCTCAGCCCCAGCGCCAGCGCTCCGGCCGACTCGACGACCAGGCTGATCACGACGACGCCGAGTGCGACCCGGCGGACCTGGCCGAGGTTCAGGGTGTTCGTCTCGGTCTTCACGGTGAGCTGCAGCTGCAGGCCGATGCGGTTGGACACCACCAGGGCCAGCAACGAGGTCAGGGTCATGATCCCGATGCCGCCGACCTGGGCCAGCGCGAGCAGCAGGACCTCCCCGAAGGTCGACCAGTGCGTCCCGGTGTCGACGACGGACAGCCCGGTTCCGGTGAGCCCGGAGACCGCGGTGAACAACGCGGTCATGAACGGGGTCGTCTTTCCCGGCTCGGTCGCCACCGGAAGCAGGAAGAGCAGGGTTCCCGCGGTGACGGCGAGCGCGAAGGAGAGCACGACGAGGCGGCCAGGATGGCGCCGGCCATTGATCACCGGCGCAGCTTAACCACCCTCGGCGGACAATTCAGGCAGCGACTCCCAGGTCCGTGCGGTCAGCGCGTGGCGGTCACCGAGTAGACCGGTAGTGCCTTGTTGTCCAGCGTGAGCGTCTTCAGCACGTCGACGTGACTGCGGATGAGGTCACGCATCGCAGCCGGCACGGTGTGCAGGCGCTCTTGCACCACCTGGTGACAGGCGGCGATCTCCCATGCCCTGGATCTGGACCGCGAGCAGGTGCGCGAGCTGGTCGTGGGACGCGGGAGCCAGGTCCCACTCGGCGAAGCACAGCCGACGCGCCCAGGGGCGGACCCTGGCGAGGGTTG
>NZ_DASVFL010000350.1:0-18589 GCF_036380075.1 Lentzea sp.
TGCACGACCACGCTGGAACAGGAACCCAACTCGCCCCAACGCAACCACGCCGGAACCCCAGACGCCCCACCCTCACCCAGCGAAGTACCCCAGCTGAGCCGACAACTCCCCAGCCGCCACAACCATGACCGGAACGATCTCCCCCACCCGTTCCCGGGACAACCGATAAGAAGGCCCGGAAGCACTCATAGCCGCAACAACCTCCCCCCGATGCCCCCGCACCGGAACGGCCACGGCGTGCAACCCGAGCTCCAACTCCTCAAAACAGGCCGCATAACCCCGCCGAGCGACATCCTCCAACTCGGCCAGCAACCGCCCACCATCCACCACGGTGTTGGCCGTGTACGAATCGAGCGGCAAGGAAGCCAACCGCTTCCGCTCATCAGCAGCGAGATGAGCGAGCAGCACCTTGCCGGAGGAAGTGGCGTGCAGAGGCGTCCGCTGCCCGATCCAGTTCACCGCGGACACCGCGGCCGACCCGCGGGCCTGCGTGATGTTGATGGCCACCCCGGCGTCGTGCACGGCGATGTTGACGGTCTCGCCGAACGAGTCGGCGAGCGCCTGGCAGACCGGCTGTCCCAGCTTGGTCAGGTCCATCCGCCCGGTGGCGGCGCCGGCCAGCCGGACCACGCCGAAGCCGATGGCGTACTTGCCGCGTTCCCCGAGCTGCTCCACCAGGCCGCGCGACTCCAGCACGGAGACGAGTCTGGACACCGTCGACTTGTGCACGCCCAGCTCACCCGCGATCTCGGTGATGCCGGCCTCGCCCTGGGCGAGGAGCTCCAGCACGCTGATGGCCCTGTCGACGGACTGCACCTGAGCTGCCGACTCGGAGTTGCTCATCGCGCAACAGTATCCGGCAGGTAAAACAAGCCGGTCGACCTCTTGACGGCGCGTCGCGCGAGCCCCACATTGTGTTGCGTCATTCGGAACGTGTGCCGTTTCACGCAACGGAGGCCGACGATGATCCGCGCCTGCGCTCTCGAGGACCTGCCCCCCGGCGAGGCGGTCCGCGTCGTCGGTCCCCATGCGCCGATCGCCGTGTTCAACGCCGACGGTGTCCTGTACGCGGTCGACGACACCTGCACCCACCAGGACGCCTCGCTCAGCGAGGGCTGGCTGGAGGGCTGTTTCGTCGAGTGCCCGCTGCACGCGGCGAGCTTCGACCTTCGCACGGGCGAGCCCACGTGTCTGCCCGCCAAACGACCGGTGAGGACCTATCCCGTCCGCGTGGAGGATGGAGAGGTCTATGTCGATGTCGAGGTGAACAAGGACGTGGCGTGAGGACGATCGCGATCATCGGTGCATCACTCGCCGGTTTGAGGTCGGCGCAGGCACTGCGCCAGCAGGGGTTCGACGGACGGCTGGTCATCGTCGGCGACGAAGTCCATCTGCCCTATGACCGGCCTCCTCTCTCGAAGGACTTCCTCCTCGGCAAGGTGGAGGCGGTGCCGCTCGCGGACCAGGAGGACCTCGACGCGCTCGACGCCGAGTGGCGGCTCGGCGTGCAGGCCAGTGGGTTGCTCTCCACCCAGGAGATCGCGCTCAGCGACGGCACGACGGTCGCGGCCGACGGCGTCGTCATCGCGACGGGTGGCGTCCCGCGCACGATTCCCGGCGCGCACGTGCTGCGCACGCTCGACGACGCCGTCAAGCTCCGCGAGGCGTTCGCCCACGCGCAGAGCGTCGGTGTCATCGGCGCCGGGTTCATCGGTGCGGAGATCGCGTCGAGCGCGCGTGCGCTGGGCAAGGACGTCACCGTCGTCGAGGCGTTGCCGGCGCCGCTCATGCGGGTGCTGGGTGCCGAGATGGGCGCCGCGGTGGGACTGCTGCACGGCGACCACGGATCAACGTTGATGACCGGAGTCAACGTTGACTCGATCAATGTCGACGGCGGAATCAACCTGGCTGATGGACGCAAGGTCGACGCGGACGTCGTCGTCGCCGGCATCGGCATGCGTCCGGCCACGGACTGGCTGGCAGGTGGACCCGTCCAGGTCGACAACGGCGTCGTGTGCGACGCGGGCGGCGTGACGGCGGTGAGGAACATCGTGGCCGTCGGCGACGTAGCGAACTGCGCGGGCGTGCGCGCCGAGCACTGGACGTCCGCGACCGAGCAGGCGCAGATCGCCACCCGCAACCTGCTCGCGGGTGAGACGGTCGCCACGCACACGCACGGCGGTTATGTCTGGTCTGACCAGTACGGGTCACGGATTCAGTTCATCGGCCGATCCACGCGTGACGTTCGCGTCGAAGACGGGTCCATCGAGGACAGGAAGTTCGTCGCGACGTACCGGGACGGCGAGAACGGCGAGGACGTCGTCGGGATCGTGGCGATGAGCAACGCGCGGCTGTTCACGCGGCTGCGGAGAAACCTGAGGTAGAGACGGTCGTCACGGTTTGAAACCCACCGGCGACCGGCTACACCCCGATGTCCTTCGTGGACGGATGAACAGGGAGGCGCCCGTGTCGCCGGTGCGGCAGATCATCAACCCCTACGACCGCAGTGTTCTCACCGAGGTCGAGGACCACACCCGCGACCAGGCGATCACCGCCATCGGCAAGGCCAGAACCGCCTTCGACCACGGCGACTGGCAGCACTCCGCCCCCGAGCACCGCGCCGCCGTGCTGAACCGCGTCGCGGACCTGCTGGAGCGCGACAAGGAGGACATCGCCCGCACCGAGACGCTCGACACCGGCAAGACGCTGGTCGAGAGCCGCATCGACGTGGACGACGTCGTGTCCGTGTTCCGCTACTACGGCAACCTCGCCGGGCTGCTGCACCCGAAGATCGTCCAGGGCGCGCCGGCGGACGTCATCAGCCGCGTCGACTACGAGCCCGTCGGCGTCTGCGGCCTGATCGCGCCCTGGAACTACCCGCTGCTGCAGATCTCCTGGAAGATCGCGCCGGCCCTGCTCGCGGGCAACACGCTCGTCGCGAAGCCCAGCGAGATCACGCCGCTGACCACGATCAAGCTCTTCGAGCTGCTGCAGGAGGCCGGGCTGCCGGACGGCGTCGCGAACCTCGTCCTCGGCACCGGCCCCGAGGTCGGCGCGCCGCTGAGCGAACACCCGGACGTCGACCTCGTCTCGTTCACCGGCAGCCTCGCCACCGGTCAGCGGATCATGGCGTCGGCGGCGAAGACGGTGAAGAAGGTCGCGCTCGAACTGGGTGGCAAGAACCCGAACATCGTCTTCGCGGACGCCGACCTCGACACCGCGGTCGACTACGCGCTGACGGCCGCGTTCTTCCACGCCGGCCAGGTCTGCTCGTCGGGCACGCGGCTGCTCGTGCACTCCAGCGTCTACGACGACTTCGTCACCGAGGTCGCCCGCAGGGCGGAGAAGATCAAGCTGGGCAACGGTCTCGACGAGGACACCGAGTCGGGCCCGCTGGTCAGCGAGGAGCACCGCGCCAAGGTCGAGAGCTACGTCGAGCTCGCGAAGCAGGAGGGCGCCACGCTCAAGGCGGGCGGCCGGCGCCCGCAGGAAACCGAGCTCCAGGACGGTTTCTTCTTCCGCCCCACCGTCTACGCGGACTGCCGCCGGGACATGCGGCTCGTCCAGGACGAGACGTTCGGCCCGATCATCACCGCCGAGCGCTTCGAGTCCGAGGAGGAGGCCGTCGCGCTGGGCAACGACACCGACTACGGCCTCGCGGGCGGCGTCTGGAGCCAGGACCTCGACAAGGCGCAGCGCGTCGCGAAGAAGCTCCGGCACGGCACGGTCTGGATCAACGAGTTCGGCCCGTACCTGCCGCAGGCGGAGTGGGGCGGCTTCAAGCGCTCCGGTGTCGGCCGCGAGCTCGGCACCGCGGGCCTGCACGAGTACACCGAGCCCAAGCACGTGTACCAGAACCTCAAGCCGCAGGCCCAGAACTGGTTCGCGCGAAGGGACTCGAAGTGACCGCTTACGACTACGTCATCGTCGGAGGCGGAACAGCGGGGTGCGTCCTCGCCGCGCGGCTCACCGAGGACCCGTCCGTCACGGTCGCGGTCATCGAGGGCGGTCCGTCCGACGTCGGCGACGAGAAGATCCTCAACCTGCGCAACTGGATCAACCTGCTCGAGACCGAGTACGACTACGACTACCCGACCGTCGAGCAGCCCCGCGGCAACTCGCACATCCGGCACAGCCGCGCGAAGGTGCTCGGCGGGTGCTCCAGCCACAACACGCTGATCTGCTTCACCCCGCTGCCGCAAGACTTCGACGACTGGGGTCACGGCTGGACGTGGGACGCGCTCGGCCCGTACTACGACAAGGTCCAGCTCAACATCATCCCGGTGGCGGAGAAGGACAGGAACCCGATCGCGAAGGACTTCGTGGCGGCCGCTCAGGAGGCCACCGGCGTCCCCGAGGTCGGCGACTTCAACGCGGAGCCGTTCGAGGACGGCACCGGTTTCTTCTCCATCGCCTACCACCCGGAGAAGAACAACCAGCGCTCGTCGGCGTCGACCGCCTACCTGCACGAGATCCTCGGCAGCCGCCGGAACCTGACGCTGCTGCTGCACACCTGGGCGAGCAAGATCGAGTTCGACGGCACCGAGGCGATCGGCGTGCACACCGACAAGGGCTACGTCGAGGCGAACAAGGAAGTCCTGCTCTGCGCGGGCGCCATCGACACCCCGCGGCTGATGATGCTGTCGGGCGTCGGCGACTCCGCGCACCTGCGCAACATCGGCATCGAGCCGAAGCACCACCTGCCCGGCGTCGGCGAGAACCTGCTCGACCACCCCGAGTCGGTGATCGTGTGGGAGACCACGAAGCCGCTGCCGGAGAACTCGGTGATGGACTCCGACGCGGGTCTGTTCATCCGGCGCGACTCCTCCGACCCCAGGCCGGACCTGATGTTCCACTTCTACCAGATCCCCTTCACCACCAACACGGAACGCCTCGGCTACCCGAAGGTGGAGCACGGGGTCTGCATGACGCCGAACATCCCGCGGCCGCACAGCAAGGGCCGGATGTGGCTGAAGTCGGGCGATCCCAACGAGAAGCCGGCGCTGGACTTCGGGTACTTCACCAACCCGGACGGCTACGACGAGCAGACCCTCGTCGACGGCTTCAGGATCGCGCGGAAGATCGCCGAGCAGGAACCGCTGAAGTCGTGGCTCAAGCGGGAGATCGCGCCCGGCCCGGACGTCACGAGCGACGAGGCGCTGTCCGAGTACGGCCGCAGGGCCGCGCACACCGTCTACCACCCGGCCGGCACGTGCGCGATCGGGTCCGTCGTGGACGGTGACCTCAAGGTCGTCGGGCTGGAGGGCCTGCGGGTCGTCGACGCGTCGGTGTTCCCGACCATGCCGACGGTGAACCCGATGGTCACGGTCCTCATGATCGGAGAGCGCGCCGCCGACCTGATCAAGGGAGCCCGGTGACCCGACGGCCGAGGACAGGCTGAAGGACCTCGGGTGCACGTCGGAGTTCAAGCGGGACATGAGTCCCTGGTGGCGCTGATCTTCGGTGAACTGGTCGCGCAGTACCCCGTGGCGGGCGACGCCGTGTCATCCCTGCAAGCGGAGTAGGCGCAGGGCGAGCTGCACCTCCAGCACGCGGTCCGGCGTCTGCCAGTCGGCGCCGAGCAACGACGAGACCCGGTCGAGCCGTTGCGTGACCGTGTTGACGTGGAGGTGCAGCTCCGCTTTGGCACGGCTGAGGTTCGCGCCGCAGCGGAAGTAGACCTCCAGCGTGTGCACCAGTTCCGTGCCGCGTTCGGCGTCGTAGTCGAGCACCGGCCCGAGCACCGACCGCACGTAGCCGGACACGTCGGCGCGGTCGCCCAGCAGCACGCCGACGAACCCCAGGTCGTCGAGCGTCGCCGCGTCCTTCTCCCGCCCCAGCTGCTTCAACGCCTTCAGGCACCGCCGTGCCTCCTCGAACGCCGCCGCGATGGCCACCGGGCCCGCGACCGGCCCGCACGCGCCCACGGTCGCGTCCAGCGCCTTCGCCACGTCGCGCATCACGCCGGTGGACGACGACGGCAACGCCAGGACGACATCACGCCCGCGCGAGCCTGCGAGTCCTCTGTGGACTGATGCGTAGTGCGTGGCACCGGACAGGTTGCCGTCCGCCACCAGCACGACGTGCGGATCGGTCAGCTCGACCCCCACCCGGCGGGCCCGCGCCAGCAGTCCGGCGGCGTCCCTGCCGTCGAGGACGTCGGTGATCAGCTCACCGCGGACCTTGTTCTCCGCCTCGGCCACGGTACGCCGCAACAGCAACAACAACGCCGTCACCGCCGCCGACCGCTCGAACAGCCGCCGGTCCGCGTCGGAGAGGTCGGGACGGCCGGAGAACGTGATCCCGCCCAGCAGCTCGGACCCCGCGAGCACCGCGCACACCCACACCTGGCCCACCAGCACCGCACGCCCGTTGGCCCGCACCGCCGGGGAGGGCACGGTGTCCAGCACCTCGACCGTTCCGCCGAGCAGCTCCCCCACCGCGGCGGCGACCTCGGCCGAGGAACCGCCGCGCAGCACCAGGTCCGTGAGCCGGTCGTGGGCTTCCTCGGCCCGTTTCATGGCCTCGTTGTGCGACTGGATCGTCGCGAACAACGACGCCGTGTCGATCGCGATGGCCGCGTGGTCGGCCAGCGACTGCAACAGCGCCACTTCCTCCGGCGGGAACTCGCGCGGGGTCCGGTCGGCCGCGTACAGCACGCCGATGACCTTCGAGTCGAGCTTCAGCGGCACGCCCAGGATCGCGGTCAGGCCCTCGTCGCGCACCGCCGAGTCGATCGGCGTGGTGTGGTTGAAGCGGGCGTCGGCGAAGTAGTCGGAGCTCGCGTACGGCCGCGCGGTCTGCGCGACCAGGCCACCCAGTCCTTCGCCGAGACCGAGCCGGACCTTCTGGAACAACGGCGAGAACGACCCGTCCGTCACCCTCATGTAGGTGCCGGCCGGGTCGTTCATCGACAGGTACGAGACGTCCGTCCCGAGCAGCGTCCGCGCCCTGCGCACGATCGAGCGGAGAACCGCGTCCGGGTCGCGCATGCCCGCGAGCTCGGACGCGGTCTCGAACAACGCCGCCAGTTCGGCCTCACGCCGTCGTGTCACACCCCAACCCTGTCACGTTCCTCCAGGTCCGCACCACGGGTCTCGCGCGCGAACAGGACGGACACGAGCGTGATCACGCAGGTGACCACCACGTAGATCGCGATCGGCACCGACGACCCGTACGCCTGCAGCAGCGCCGTCGCGATCAACGGAGCCAGCGCGCCGGCCGCGATCGACGCCAGCTGGTAGCCGACCGACGCGCCGGAGTAGCGCACCCGCGTCCCGAACAGCTCCGAGAAGAACGCCGCCTGCGGTCCGTACATCGCGCCGTGCAACACCAGGCCGACGGTCGTGGCGAGCGTGATCAGCACCGGGTCCTTCGTGTCGAGCAGCGCGAAGAACGCGAAGATCCACACGCCCATGCCGACCGTGCCGACGAGGTAGACCGGCCTGCGCCCGAACCTGTCCGAGAGGTGGCCCCACACCGGGATCGTGACGAGGTGCACGGCGGACGCGACCAGCACCGCGTTGAGCCCCACAGACTTCGACAGCCCGAGCCCGGTCACGACGTAGACGAGGATGAACGCCGTGATCACGTAGTAGGACACGTTCTCGGCGAACCGCGCGCCCATCGCGATCAGCACCTCGCGCCAGTTGTGCTTCAGCAGCTCCAGCGCGGGCGCCTTCTCCTGCACAGGCTCCTTCGACCGCTTTTCCTGCGCCGCGAGGAAGACCGGCGACTCCGACACCGACAACCGGATCCACAGGCCGATCACCACGAGCACACCGGAGAGCAGGAACGGGATCCGCCAGCCCCACGCGAGGAAGTCGGCGTCCGACTGCACCGCCGCCAGCACCGCGAGCACCGCCGTCGCCAGCAGGTTGCCGCACGGCACACCGGCCTGCGGCCACGACGCCCAGAACCCGCGCCGCTCCGGGTCGCCGTGCTCCGACACGATCAGGACGGCCCCGCCCCACTCACCGCCGAGCGCGAACCCCTGCACCAGCCGCAACACGGTCAGCAGCACCGGCGCCAGCACGCCCACCGACGCGTACGTCGGCAGCACGCCCATCAGCATCGTCGCGCCGCCCATCAGCAGCAGCGACAGCACGAGCAGCTTCTTGCGCCCCAGCCGGTCGCCGAAGTGGCCGAACACGAGACCGCCCAACGGTCGGGCCAGGAAGCCGATCGCGTACGTGGTGAACGCGAGCAGCGTGCCGGTCAGCGGGTCCGCCGTGGGGAAGAACAGCTTGTTGAACACCAGGGCGGCCGCCGAGCCGTAGAGGAAGAAGTCGTACCACTCGACGGTCGTCCCGATGAGCGAAGCGCCTACCACCTTTTTGATCATCGACAACTCCTCATTGAGCGGTCCAGCCGCCGTCGACGGCCAACGACGTACCTGTGACAAAACTGTTGTCGCACAACCACAGCACCGCGTCGGCGACCTCGGAGGGCTCGATCAGCCGTTTGACCGCGCTGCGGTGGAGGAAGATCTCCGACGAGACGTCGTCCTCGGGGATGCCGTGCACGCGCGCCTGGTCCGCGATCTGCTTCTCCACCAACGGGGTCCGCACGTAGCCGGGCGCGACGCAGTTCGACGTGACGCCGAACGGCGCGCCTTCGAGGGCGGCGACCTTGGAGAACCCCTCCAGGCCGTGCTTCGCGGCGACGTAGGCCGACTTGAACGCGGACGCGCGCAGCCCGTGCACGCTGGAGATGTGGACCAACCGGCCCCAGCCGGCGTCGTACATGTGCGGCAGGACGTGCCGGGTGAGCCGGAACGCCGCCCCCAGCATCAGCTCGACCATCGCCGAGAAGCGCTCGGCGGGGAACTCGTGGATGGGCGCGACGTGCTGCACGCCGGCGTTGTTGACCAGGACGTCGATCTCGGCGGGCAGGGCCGCGACCGGTTCGGTCAGGTCGAGGACGTGCCCGACCCCGCCGAGCTCCTCGGCGAGCGGCAGCACCCGCGGATCGCGGTCGACCAGGTGGACCTTCGCGCCCTCGGAGGCCAGCGCCTGGGCGCAGGCCAGGCCGATGCCGCTCGCGGCTCCGGTGACCAGCGCGGTGTGACCCGTGACACTCGACATGACCGGAAACGGTAGGCGTCACGGGCCGTGATCAACATGTGGCCGATCCACACAACGCCTGGTCACCTGGTGGCTTTAGCCAACATTTAGCGCAAACGGCGCATAGCGCGAAAAAGTTTGGGTACAGGGGCGTAAGCTCCCGTCACCTGAACGGGGGAAGATCAGTCTGTGTCAGTCCGAGGGGGACCCACGATGTCCACAACGCCCATTTACGACGACCTCCTGCGCGAGCTCGACGAGATCGCACAGGAGGCCGGGTTGACCGGCTCGGAGCCCACGCCCGAGCCCGCCGAGTAGTTACTGCGGAACGGCGATCAGCTCGGCGGGCACCGGCTCGTCCTTGCTGATCAGGTCGAAGAGCTGCGAGGCCTTCTCCTTGTTCCACTGCACGACCGAGCCCGCACCGGGCACCGTCGGCGTGGAACCGACCGGCACGGTGCCGCTCGTCGCCTCGCTCATGTTGAGCGCGACGCTCGCCAGGTGCCACACGTGGTCGTCGTCGTTGACCGACACCGCGCCCGACGCCGCGCTCATCAGCGGGAAGACGCGGAACGGGTTGACCAGCGTGGCCGGGCTCTTGACCTTGGCGAACAACGCCGACAGGAACTTCCGCTGGTTCTGCACGCGCTGCAGGTCCGCGGTCGCGAACGCGCGCGTCCTGACGAAGCCGAGCGCCTGCGGCCCGTCGAGCTCCTGGCAGCCCGCGGGCAGGTCGATGCCGGCCAGCGGGTCCTTGATGGGCTCGTCGAGGCAGATGTCGACGCCGCCGACCGCGTCCACCATGTCGGAGAACCCGCCGAAGCCGATCTCCATGTAGTGGTCGATCCGCACGCCCGTCGCGCCCTCGACGGTCTTCACGAGCAGCTGCGGACCGCCGAACGCGTACGCGGCGTTGACCTTGTTGCGGCCGTTGCCCTCGATCGCGACGTAGGAGTCGCGCGGGATCGACAGCAGCACCGGCTTCGCGGCGTTGTTGTCCGGCAGGTGCAGCATCATGATGGTGTCGGTGCGCCGACCGGCCGCGTCACCGGTGGCGAGCGCGTCCTTCTGCTCCTGCGTCAGGCCTTCCCGCGCGTCCGAGCCGACGAGCAGCCACGTGGTGCCCGGCGTCTCCGCGGGACGGCCCTCGTAGTCCGGCAGCGCGTTGATCCGGGTCAGCGTCGAGTCGACGTAGAACCCGAACCCGACGGCACCCAGAACCAGGACGAGCAGCAGCACCAGGATGACGCGTCCGGGACGCCTCTTCTTCCGCACCGGCCGCTGCGGCGGCATGGGCCGCCGCGGCTGCTGGTAGCCGTGGTGATACCCAGCGCTCATTGTTCGCCAACCCCGATCGCTTCAGTTCCGCTTTGCACCTAGGGACGCGAGTCGCCCGTCCAGGTTGCGAGGAAACCTACCGGGGTGGCAGCACCAACGCTTCGAAGAGGCGCCTGACCTCGGCCGACGGGTCCTCGGTGAAACCCGTGTGCGCGGGCGAGGTCTGGACGATGGTGCTGCGCGGCGCCGTGAGCCACCGGAACCGCTGCCCGACGGTCGTCCCGCTGACCGGCCCGGCGCCGGCGCTGCCGTCGCACGAGTCGGTGAGGTGCTTCAGGCTGCTTTCGAGCACCTCGACGTCGAGCCGCGGGTCGAGCACCCGCAGCCGGTCGCCGTCCACATGGGTCTTGGCGCACAGGAAGTCGAGCGCCCGGCAGTAGACGATGACGCCGACGTTCATGAACTCGCCGCGTTCCTGCAGCGGCACGGCCCGCAGCAGCGCGTACTCAAACACGTGCGGCACGCGCGGCCTCCAGCGAGTCGACCCAGCCGCGGTGCGCGAGGCGGTAGGTGAAGAAGTCCTTGTAGCGCTGCCGCAGCTCGGCCGGGTCGCCTTCGAGCCACTCGTCGGGAACGAGCGCGAGCACCTCGTCGAGCAGCTCCGGCGTGATCTTCGCGGCCATCGCGGCGTCCACTTCGGACAGCGGGCCGGCGTTGGGCAGCATCGCGTGGTCGGACGGGTCGAACCGGAAGTCCTTGGTGGCGGGCCGGTCCTCGCTCCACGAGTAGTGGAAGTACAGCGAGGCGCCGTGGTCGATCAGCCACGGTTCGCGGTGCCACAGCAGCATGTTCGGGTTGCGCCAGCTGCGGTCCACGTTCAGCACGAGGGCATCGAACCACAGCAGCTCCGTCGCCAGTGCGACGCCCGGATCGCGCACGACCGGGTTGAAGTCGAACGAGCCGGGCAGGTAGTCGAGGCCGAGGTTGAGGCCGCCGCTGGCCTTGAGCAGCTCCTGGACCTCCTGGTCGGGCTCCGCGCGCCCCAGCTCGGGGTCGAGGTGCACCAGGACGATCTCGGGGATGCGGAAGCCCAGCCGCCGCGCCAGCTCGCCGACGACGACCTCGGCGACCAGCACCTTCACGCCCTGCCCTGCGCCACGGAACTTCACCACGTACATGCCCAGGTCGTCGGCCTCGACCAGGCCCGGCATCGACCCGCCCTCGCGGAACGGGGTCACGTACCGGGTGGCCGTGACCTCCCTCAGAAGACTCACCCGCGCATGATCACACGAACGGCTACCGGAAGCCGAGCAGGATTCGGGCGTAGGCCGCCTGACCTGCCTTGTTCGGGTGGTAGGAGTCGCCGACCGGGGTGGTGAGGCCGTTCATCCACGGCTCCGCGGCGCACACGCCGTGGTCCGCAAACGCTTCCCTGGCGTCCACGAACCGCGCGCGGGCCCTCTCGGCGGCCCCGGCGACGACCGCGGCCAGCTCGTCGGCCGCGTCGTTCAGGGCCATCCGCTTGGCGGCGGACAGCGCCCGGCAGCCGTCGTCCGGCGTGAACAGCCGTGGGTACCCGACCACCACGAGCTGGGCCCTCGGCGCGGCGCCGCGGATCGCCGCGTAGGTCGCGTCGAGCCGCGCCGGCAGCTCGGAGCGGGTGAACTCCCGCGCCTGCGCCACCCTGGTGCCGCACGCGCGGTCGCCGTTCAGCGTGCAGGTCGTCAGCACGTCGGCGAACCCGAGGTCGTTGCCGCCGATGGTGATCGTCACCAGCGTCGTGGCCGGGGTCAGCGCCCTCAGCTGCGGCCGCAGCGACCGGGTGGTCGCCCCGCTGCACGCCACGAACCGGAACGACGGGAAGTCCTTGCCCCGCAACGCCGGGTAGGCGTTCGCACTGCGGCGGCACGCGCCGTCCACGTACGAACCGGCACCCGCGCCGGACGCGTAGGAGTCGCCGAGTGCGACGTACTCCGGGGCGATCGGCGCGGGCGCCAGCAGGGCGACCGCGAGCACTCCAGCCATGAATCCCATGAGTCACGGAGTACCACTGTCGCAAGAGGACCAGAAGAGCGTTAACCCAGTCGTGTGGGCAGCACGCAGACCGGGATCTCGGTCTTCAACGGCGTCCCGGACGGCGTCAGCCTGCCCGTGGAGCGGTCGACCGCGAACGAAGTGACGAGGCTGGAGTTCTGGTTGGCCGCGAAAAGGAACGACCCGGTCGGGTCGAACACGACGTGCCGCGGGTACTTGCCGCCGACCGGCGTGGTGCCGACCAGGGTCAGCCCTGCGCCGTCGACCGCGAACTGCGCCACGCTGTCGTGGCCGCGGTTCGACAGGTAGACGAACTTGCCGTCGGCGGAGACGAGCACCTCGGCCGGGTAGTTGCGCTCGGTGGCGGGCGGCGCGGTCTTGAGCACCTGGCCCGGCGTGAGCTTCCCGTCGGCGTACGCGCAGGCCACGATCGTCGAGTCCAGCTCGTTCGCCACGTACGCGGTCCTGCCGTTCGGGTGGAACGCGATGTGCCGCGGTCCGGCGCCGGGCGCGAGCTTCGCCGTCGAGACGAGCTGGAGCCGGCCGGTGAACGAGTAGAAGAACACCGAGTCGGCGCCCAGGTCGACCGCCGCCGCGTACTTCCCCGCCGGGTCGAACACGACGTGGTGGGCGTGCGGGCCCGCCTGGCGGTCCCGGTCGGGCCCGGAGCCCTTGTGCTGCACCTTCTGCGTCCGTGCGCCGAGGCTGCCGTCGGTGTTGACTCCGAAGACGCTCAGCGAGCCGGACGAGTAGTCCGCGGTGATCAGGAACTTCCCGGACGGGTCGAGCGTCAGGTGGCACGGGTCGGCGCCGCCGGTCGCCTGCTTGTTGATCACCTTCAGCGTGGCCGCGTCGATCGCCGTGACCTCGCCCTGCGAGTTCTCGTTGACCGCGTACAGGAACCGGCCGTCGCGCGACTCGACCACGAACGACGGGTTGACCACGCCGGCGATGACGCCGGTCTGGGCCAGCTGGCCCGTGGCGGTGTCGTACGTGCCGACTCCGATGCCCTTGGCCCCGCCGCTCCACGTCGTGTACGCGCCGAAGAACACTCTTCTGGTGGCAGGTGCCGCCTCAGCGGTTCCTCCGGTCATCAGCAGTCCAGCTCCCACGCCCATGGCTCCGAGAAAACGTCGCCGGTCCACACCCACGTCCGCACCTCCGGTAGTTCGTCGGCGGCGGCACGATCAACACTGGACCAGACCACTGCGGCGGTGCAACAGGGGCGTCGAAGATTGCGCCTAGCGCAACGGGTCGTTCGACACCAGCCGGGCCTTCTCGGCCTCCAGGTCGTAGGCGGGCGGCGGGAACTTCGGGTCCATCTCGCGCAGGGTTTCGAGCAGCAGCCGGCTGATCGCCCAGTTGCGGTACCACTTGCGGTCGGACGGCACGGCGTACCAGGGAACGTCCGAGCAGTTGCGCAGCGCCTGCGTGTAGGCGTCCTGGTACTTAGACCACTTCGACCGGACGTCGATGTCGGACGGGTTGTACTTCCAGTTCTTGCGCGGGTCGTCGAGGCGGGCGAGCAGCCGTTCCTTCTGGACCTCGGGCGAGATGTGCAGGAAGCACTTGATCAGCGTGGTGCCGGATTCGGTCAGCTCGCGTTCGAAGGCGTTGATCTCCCGGTAACGCCCGCGCAGCTCCGCGGCCGTGATCAGGCGCTCTACTTTGGGCACGAGGACGTCCTCGTAGTGGGAGCGGTCGAACGCGCCGATGCGGCCCTTCTCGGGCAGCGCCTTGCGGATGCGCCACAGGTAGTGGTGCCGCAGCTCGGCGGCGGTCGGCTTCTTGAACGACGCGATGTGCACGCCCTGCGGGTTCACCAGCCCGACGACGTGGCTGACCACACCGCCCTTGCCGGAGGTGTCCATGCCCTGCAGCACCAGCAGCACCGACCGGGTGCCCTCGGCGTACAGCGCCTCCTGCAGACCGTCGAGCTCGGTCCCGGTGGCGGCGAGGTCGTCAGCCGCCTCCTTCTTGTTCTTGGGACCGATCGGGCGGCCCGCGGGGTCGAGGGTGGACAGGTCCACCTCGTCGAGCCGGAGGGCGTCACGAACCGACTTCTTCGCCATCATCAGACCGTAGCGATTCACCGCCGATTCCGCCCGCTGTGCAAGGAAGTGCCACGGAAGAATGAATCTACGCAACGAACTACGGCTCTGCGCAACGCTTGACGGCTGAAATCGCTTGTAGACGCACCTAGCCTTGGAGGATGACCGCCATCGCTGAGCACGACGCCACCACCAGCGCTGACTACATCGCCCTAGACGAGGAGTGGAGCACCCACAACTACCACCCGCTGCCGGTGGTGCTCTCGCACGGCGAGGGGGCGTGGGTGACCGACGTCGAGGGACGCCGCTACCTCGACTTCCTGTCCGGCTACTCGTCGCTCAACTTCGGCCACCGCCACCCCGCCCTGGTGGCCGCCGCCGTCGAGCAGCTCGGCCGCGTCACGCTGACCAGCCGCGCGTTCCACCACGACCAGTTCGGCCTGTTCTGCCGCGAGCTGGCGACGCTGACCGGCACCGAGATGGTGCTCGCGATGAACTCCGGCGCCGAGGCCGTCGAGTCCGCGATCAAGGTCGCCCGCAAGTGGGCCTACCGGGTCAAGGGCGTGCCGGAGGGCACCGCCGAGATCATCGTGGCCGGGTCCAACTTCCACGGCCGCACCACGACCATCGTGTCGTTCTCGACCGACGAGACCGCGCGCAACGACTTCGGCCCGTTCACGCCCGGCTTCAAGGTCGTCAAGTACGGCGCCCTGGACGAGGTCGAGTCCGCGATCTCGCCGCGCACCGCCGCCGTGCTGATCGAGCCGATCCAGGGCGAGGCCGGCGTCGTCGTGCCGCCCGCCGGGTACCTCGCGGGCGTCCGCCGCCTGTGCGACGAGAACAACGTGCTGATGATCGCCGACGAGATCCAGTCCGGCCTCGGCCGCACCGGCGAGCTGTTCGCGCTCGACCACGAGGGCGTGCGCGCCGACCTCTACACGCTCGGCAAGGCCCTCGGCGGCGGCATCCTGCCGGTGTCCGCGGTGGTCGGGTCGCGGGCGGTGCTGGGCGTGCTGAAGCCCGGCGAGCACGGGTCGACGTTCGGCGGCAACCCCCTCGCGTGCGCCGTTGGGCGGGCGGTCGTGCGGCTGCTGGAGACCGGCGAGTTCCAGGAGCGCTCACGTGAGATGGGCGACCACCTGCACACGGAACTGAACAAGCTCGTCGGTCACGGCATCGCCGAGGTGCGCGGGCGCGGGCTGTGGGCCGGTGTCGAGATCGCGCCGGGCGGTCCGGTGGGCCGGGCCGCCTCCGAGGCGCTGTCGGTGCGCGGGGTGCTGTGCAAGGAGACGCACGCGTCGACGTTGCGCGTCGCTCCCCCGCTGGTGATCACGCGGGACGAGATCGACCTGGGCGTGCAAGCGATTGCGGAGGTCGTTCGTCCCGATTTGGGGTGATTTCCACGCCTGCGCAGGTCACAAATGCGGCGGATGGGCCTCCTGGTTCGTCCGCCGCAGGCATCATGACTCATATGGGTGAACGGGTTCGCGCGAAGGCCGCCGCGGCACTGGGTCGCTGGGTGGAGCCGGACGAGGTCTACTCGCAGGGCAAGGCGCTGCGGTCCGAAGTGGACTTCAAGGCGCACCGGGCGATGTCGCTGGCCGACGCGCGCCCGTCCGTGCTGGAGTACGTGCGCGCCAGCAACGAGGGCCGGCTGGAGCACCTCGTCCCGTTGCGGATCGGCCGGATGCTCGAGAACCCGTTCGCGTTCTTCCGCGGCTCGGCGGGCCTGCAGGCGGGCGACCTCGCCGCCGGGTGCGCGACGGGACTTCACGCTCAGTTGTGCGGTGATGCACACGCCGCGAACTTCGGCCTGTACGGCACGCCCGAGGGCCAGATCGTCATGGACATCAACGACTTCGACGAGACGCTGCCCGGCCCGTGGGAGTGGGACCTCAAGCGGCTCGTGACGTCGCTGGTGCTGGCCGGTCGTGTCGGCGGCGTGTCGGACAAGGGCTGCCGCGACGCCGCCGAGGACGCCGTCGACGCCTACCGCAAGACGATCAGGCACCTCGCCGAGATCCCGTTCATGGACTCGTGGACCGCGCTCGGCGACGAGTCGACGCTGTCGAAGGTCAAGGCCGACGACCTGATCAACGACTTCTCCAAGGCCGCCGAGAAGTCGCGCAGGAACACCAGCGCCCGCTTCGCCGCGAAGTGGACCGCGCACGACGGCGAGAAGTGGCGGTTCGTCACGAACCCGCCGACGTTCACCGAGGTCACCCAGAAGACCGCGGACGCGGTGGTCGGCGCGCTGCCGTCCTACGTGGACACCCTGCGCGAGTCCCGCCGCAACCTGATCATGCGCTACGGCGTCTCGGACGTGGCGTTCCGCGTCGTCGGCACCGGCAGCGTCGGCCTGCGCAACTACCTGGTCCTGTTGCACGGCAACGGAACCGAGGCGCTGGTGCTCCAGGTCAAGGAGGCCCGTCAGTCGGCGTTGCAGCCGTTCCTGGACGTCGACCCCGCCAAGCACGAGGGCAAGCGGATCGTGCACGGCGCCCGGCTCGTGCAGGCGGAGACCGACATCCTGCTGGGCTGGACCACGGTCGAGGGCCGGCACTTCATCGTGCGGCAGTTCCGCAACCGCAAGGGCGAGATCGACGCGACCACGCTCAAGCGCGACGACCTCGACGACTACGGACGGTTCGCCGGCGCGCTGCTGGCCCGCGCGCACACCCGGTCGCTGGACCCGCGGCTGCTCGCCGGGTACTTCCAGAACGGCGGCGGCAACGACCTGGACGAGGCGTTCGCGAAGTACGCGTTCGACTACGCCGACCAGACCGAGGCCGACCACGAGGACCTGACGAAGCTGGTCAAGGCCGGGAAGCTGCCCGCGCACGTCGAAGAGGACCGCTGACGCGCCTGCGGGCCCCTACCGCCAAGTTGACCTAGCCTGGCCAGGTGAAGATCCGTCGCGCCGCCACACCAGACGACGTGTCCGCCGCCGCGCACCTGTTCGACGCGCCGCCGCGGCCGGACGCGACCGCCCGGTTCCTGGCGCAGGACCACAGCCACCTGCTGATCGCCTACGTCGGCGACCAGCCCGCGGGGTTCGTGTCCGGGGTCGAGACGACGCACCCCGACAAGGGCACCGAGATGTTCCTCTACGAGCTGGGCGTGGACGACGCGTTCCTGCGCCGCGGCATCGGCACCGCCCTGGTCGAGGCGCTGCGCACCCTGGCGGCCGAACGCGGCTGCTACGCGATGTGGACCGGCACCGCCGCCGGCGACACGGCGGCGCAGGCCACCTACAAGAAGGCCGGTGGGTCGGTCGGCGACGGCGCGTTCGTCAGCTGGGAGCTGTGACGGCGGCGACCAGCGCCTGCCAGGCCTGGGACGAGAAGGCGAGGGTCGCGCCGGGGTTCTTGGAGTCGCGCACGAGTGCGTCGTGCCCAAGCGAAACTTCCACGCATTCGCTGTCGCCGGTTCCGCTGCTGTAGCTGCTCTTACGCCAGGTCCGTTCGTGAGCCATGGGATTCCCCTCGGAGTTTGCTGACGTACTCCGCCAGCATGCTCCTTGATTGTTCCTCATCCAAGGCCACTGCATCCAACCGCTTGAAGAGCGCCCGACTCCGGGTGACAGCGGCCTTGTCTTGCGCGAACACCTTGGCAAGGCTGCTCTCGGTGTAGGCGACCGCTGACGCCTTCTCGAACTCGAAGAGGGTGCATTTCGGCTGGACCGCGGCTTTCATGGCCGAAGTGGGCACGATCCGCAGGACGTGCGACCGGTGCAGGAGCCGCAGGTACTGTTCCAACACATCCTGTGCGTCCCCGAGATGCACCTGAAGCGCTATTTCGTGCAGGTAGAACACGCATTCCGGGCGATTGTGTCGCCGCATGATCGACTGTCGCTCGATGCGCAACTGGACCATCTTGTCGATGTCCTCGGGATTCTCGATCCCCGTCTCCACGAACAGTGCCCGCGCGTACGCCTCCGTCTGCACGAGGCCATGGATCGTGACCACGTCGTAGGCGGTGATCTTGGTGGCCATCGACTCCGCCATCGCGATGGTCCGGAGGTTGTCGGGCACCTGGACGAAGTACAGGTCGAAGGCGTGCCGGTAGCGGCGGCGGAACTCCTCGAAGAAGTCGACGTCCTTGCCGCACAGCGTCAGGTACTGCACCAGGTCGATCTCGCTCGCACGCGCCCGTCCGTGC
>NZ_DASVFL010000351.1:0-2769 GCF_036380075.1 Lentzea sp.
GCCGGGGACCAGTTCGCGCGGGTCGCGCTCACGGTGCACGTCTACGACCGGACGGCGAGCACGGGGCTGACGGCGCTGACGTACGCGTTGACGTTCCTGCCGGACCTGGTGGGCGGGCCGGTGCTCTCGGGACTGGCGGACCGGTTCGCGCGCAAGAGGGTCATGGTCGCCGCCGACCTGGTGCGGGTGGCGTTGCTGGTGCTGATGGCGGTGCCGGGGGTGCCGTTGTGGGTGCTGGCGGCGCTGCTGGTGCAGGTGCAGTTCGCGGGGGCGCCGCACGGGGCGGCACGGGCGGCGTTGCTGCCGCAGATCCTGCCCGACGAGCGGTATCCGCTCGGTCAGGCCGTGCTGAGCACCGTGACGCAGGCGGCGCAGGTCGCCGGGTTCCTCACCGGCGGTGCGCTGGTGGCGTGGCTCGGGCCGGGCCTGGTACTGGTGGCGGACGCGGTGACGTTCGCGGTGTCGGCGCTGCTCGTCGGCGTGTTCCTGCTGCCCCGGCCGGCTCCGCGCAGCCCGCACGTGCGGGCGTGGCCCGCGGACCTGGTGGGCGGGGCGCGGCTGGTGTGGCGGGACCGGGAGCTGCGGGCACTGCTCGCGCTCGCGTGCGTGTCGGGGTTCTACATCGTCGGCGAGGCCCTCGCGGCGCCCTACGCGGCCGGCGTGGGGGCGGGACCGGCCGGCGTGGGGATGATCTTCGGCGCCTACGCGGCGGGCGCGGCGGCCGGGATGCTGGTGGTCGCGCGGCTGGGTGAGCGGGTGCAGCTGCGGGTGATGCCGTGGCTGGCGATCGCGGCGTGCGCGGTGCTCGTCCCGGCCGCGCTGCGGCCGGGCCTGCCGGTCAGTCTCGGTCTGTTCGCGCTGTCGGGCGCGGCCAGCGCCTACCACCTGGTCGCGAACACGCGGTTCGTGCGGGCGGTGCCGGACTCCTCGCGCGGGCAGGCGTTCGGGCTGGCGGTCACCGCGTTGCGGGTCTCCCAGGGCGTGGGGGTCGCGCTGGCCGGGGTGGTCGCGGAGACCGTCGCCGTGCACCGGGTGGTCGCCGCCGCCGGAGCACTGGGCGTGCTCGCGGCGAGCGGTGCGGCAGTGCTGTGGCTCAGCGCCGGGCCCAGTCGGTCGGGCGGTTCCAGTCGGTCGGACGCAGCCAGTCGGTCGGGCGGACGGGACGGCCGGCAGCGGAGGTGCGGTTGATCATGGCTGCTCCTATGGGTGTTCGTTGCGCGTGAACTGGAGTGGTGACCGGGCTGCGATGCGTGAGGACTACTCACCGTGAGGTCCCCCACATGGAGCCACGACTTTGAGTTACCCGGTAGCTACAGTGGTTGGTTCCTGGACGGTGGTGTGGGGGTGGCAGCGTGCCTTGGCTCGACCCGCGCCGGTGGAAGTTATGGTCGCTTCCCCCTGTGGTGCTGGCCTATGTCGTGACGGTGGTTGCCGCAGCGACCCTCGTCACGCTCGCCACCGCACGACGTACCCCTGCCGAGGCCTTGAACTGGCCCTTCTTCCTGCTGCTCGCCGGCGGTGCCGTGCTGCACCTCGAGGCGGCCCGCGGAATCGAACGGATCCGCGAGATCGGCGCCGAGGGCTCGCCGCACGCCCACATGCAGTCGGTGTGGCTGTTCGCGGGCGTGCTCGTGCTCCCGATGCCGTTGCTGGTGGCGCTGGTGGTCGTCAGCTACACCCATTCGTGGTTCCGGGTCTACAAACGGCGTGCCGTGCTGTTCCGCAAGGTGTTCTCGGCGGCCTCCGTGGTGCTCGGCAGCGGCGCTGCGCAGCTGGTGCTCGGGCTCTTCCCCGGCAGGGCCGTGGACGTCGACGGACCGCTCGGCCTGCTGGTTCTGGTTACGGCCGGGTTCCTCTACTGGTTCATCAACTATGCGCTGGTCGTGACCGCGATCTTCGTGACGAACCGGCACAACCCCGTCCGCGCCGCGCTGGGCAACGCCTCCGACGTGCTGATCGTGCTGGCCTCGGTCGGCCTGGGCTCCGGGGTGGCGATCATCATGCTGGCGCGGCCGTGGCTGACGCCGATGCTGCTGCTCACCGTGCTCGCCCTGCACATGGGGCTGCTGCTGCCGCAGTTCCGCGTCGCCGCCCGCACCGACTCCAAGACGGGCCTGGTCGACGCGACGTTCTGGCACGACGTGGCCGAACGCGAACTGGCCCGCGCCCGCCGCCTGGTCTCCACCGTCGGGGTGCTGATCCTCGACCTCGACCACTTCAAACTGATCAACGACACCTACGGCCACCTCGCCGGCGACCGCGTGCTGCGCGCCGTCGCGGACGCGTTGAAGCACTCGGTGCGCTCCTACGACCTCGTGGGCCGCTTCGGCGGCGAGGAGTTCGCGGTGCTGCTGCCCGGTGTGAGCACCGCGGAGGTCCGCGAGACCGCCGAACGCATCCGGTTCGAGATCGCGAGCCTGCACATCGCCGTCGTCGACCGCCTCGGCGAGGACCGGGTGATCTCCGGGATGACGGCGTCGGTGGGCGCGGCGGTGTTCCCCGACACCGCCACCGAGCTCAGCCCGCTGCTGCTGGCCGCCGACGAGGCCCTCTACCAGGCCAAGAACAGCGGCCGCGACCGCGTCGCCACCGCCACCGCCTTCTAGCAGCCCCAGGCTAGTGCGGTGGCCACAATCCTCACCGGGTTGCGCGCGGCCCAGGTGGACGCCTCGCGGCACCTCCCCCACGCCCCCGTACCACCAGTACGAGGACGTGGGGGAGGCACCACGATGCATCGCCCTGGACCGGTCGCAACCCGGCAAGGGTTCG
>NZ_DASVFL010000352.1:0-20296 GCF_036380075.1 Lentzea sp.
GACGCGTTGTGCCGCGCCCGAGGGGAGAGGTCAAGTCGCACGCTTTTCGCGACTTGACCTCTCCCCTCGGGTGTGGCTGCCTCGAGCACTGCTCGTGACG
Source organism: Lentzea sp. (assembly GCF_036380075.1). Taxonomy (NCBI): domain Bacteria; kingdom Bacillati; phylum Actinomycetota; class Actinomycetes; order Pseudonocardiales; family Pseudonocardiaceae; genus Lentzea; species Lentzea sp. Next base: position 101 of record NZ_DASVFL010000352.1, read on the forward strand.
GGACCACCCCACGCAATCGCCACAAACGCACGCAACAGCAAGCCGCCCAACGAAACAGGCGTGCCATCAACCCGCAGACGGCGCCGGCCCGGTCCTTGATCAGTTGGCGGGGTCCGGGGCGGAGCCCCGCGCCTGAAACAGGCACCCAACACGCCAAACGCAACCACCCCACCAGCCAAAAGCAACCAGCCGACCAAGCCCCGTACCCTGGACCAACAACCATCCAAGCCCCCGAGAGGACCAGCGGTGCAACCCGGTCAGTTCGACATGCAGGCCCTGCTCCAGCAGGCCCAGTCCATGCAGCAGCAGATGGCAGAAGCCCAGCAGCAGCTGGCCGACACCGAGGTCACCGGCGACGCGGGCAACGGCCTCGTCACGGCCACCGTCACCGGCGGCGGCGAGCTCGTCAACCTCGCCATCGACCCGAAGATCGTCGACCCGGAGGACGTGGACACCCTCCAGGACCTGGTGATCGCGGCGATCAAGGACGCCAACTCCAAGGCGCAGCAGCTGGTGGAGCAGAAGCTCGGCCCGCTCGCCCAGGGCGGCCTCGGCGGACTGCTGGGCTGAGACCAGTACCCGCGGATCGGCACACGGAGATCGGCTGACACATGTACGAGGGCCCGGTACAGGACCTGATCGACGAGCTGGGCAGGCTCCCCGGCGTAGGCCCGAAGAGCGCGCAGCGGATCGCCTTCCACCTGCTGGCGACGGAACCGGCTGACATCGAGCGGCTCCAGCAGGCGTTGCAGAAGGTCAAGGAGGGCGTCGTCTTCTGCGACGTCTGCGGCAACGTCTCCGCGGAGACGACCTGCCGCATCTGCCGCGACCCGAAGCGCGACCTGAGCCTGGTGTGCGTGGTCGAGGAGCCGAAGGACGTGCAGGCCATCGAGCGCACCAGGGAGTTCCGGGGGCGCTACCACGTCCTGGGCGGCGCGCTCGACCCGTTGAGCGGGGTGGGTCCCGACCAGCTGCGCATCCGGCAGCTGCTCAACCGGATCGGCACGGCCACCGACGGTGTGGACATCTCCGAGGTCATCATCGCCACGGACCCCAACACCGAGGGCGAGGCCACGGCCACCTATCTCGTCCGGATGCTCAGGGACTTCCCCGGGCTCACCGTCACGCGGCTGGCCAGCGGTCTGCCGATGGGCGGCGACCTGGAGTTCGCCGACGAGCTGACGCTGGGGCGTGCGCTATCTGGTCGCCGCAGCATGTAGACGCGACCCCACCGCGACTGGGCGCGACCCGCCTGGTCGCGGTGGACGGTCCGTCGGGCGCCGGGAAGTCCACGTTCGCACGGGAGCTGGCGCGGCAGCTCGACGCCCAGCTCATCAGCACCGACCACTTCGCCACGTGGGACGACCCCACGACCGGGTGGTGGCCGCGGCTCGCCGCCGCGCTGCACGAAGTCGCGGCCGGCCGCGAAGCCACCTACCGGAAAACCGACTGGTCCCAAGGTTTCCCGTGCATCGGGGAAGGCGACGAGGTCACACTTAGTCCACAAAGGACGATCCTCCTGGAGGGCTTCTCCTCGGCCAGGAAGGCCAACACCCGCCTGAGCTACCGGATCTTCGTCGACCACGGGGACGAGGAGGCCAGGCTGGAACGCGCGGTCGCGAGGGACGGCGAACACCAACGCGCGCACTTCCTCCGTTGGCAGCAGTACGAAAGAGGCTGGTTCGCGGTCGACGAGACCAGGGCCAGAGCCGACTACGTGGTCACCTCGAGCTGAGCGCGGACGACGGAGGCCTCCGGCGTCCCGATCGCGCTGAACACCTCCAGCGCCGACGACCAGTGCGCGCGAGCCGCGTCGACGTCGTCCAGGGCGGCCGAGGCGTCGCCGGCCAGCAGCAGAGCCCGCCCGAACACCCACCGGTGCCCGGAATCTGAGCCGACGGACACGGCCCGCAGCGCGCATTCCAGCGCACCGGCGGCGTCCGAGGTGTCGAGGTGGATGCGCCCGAGCACGAGCAGCACCTCCATCTCGGCCAGCCGGAACCGCGACCGCCCCGCCTCCACCAGCGCCGACGACGCCATCTCCACCGCCTCGGCGTAGCGGCCCACCCCGCGGTAGGCCGACGCCAGGCCGCGCCGGGACGAGCACAGCCCCCACGAGTACCCGGTGTCCGAGGCGATCGACAGGGCCGACGAGAACTGCTCGACGGCCTCCTCGTACCGGCCGGCGCCTTCCAGGGCACGTCCGAGCAGGTTCCGCGCGTCGCAGACGCTCTTGACGTTGTTCATCTCGTGCGCGATCCGCATCGCCGCGGACGCCTCGACCGCGGCCTCCTCGAACCGGCCGCGCATGATCAGCGTGATGGCCATGCCCTCGTGCATGGTGTGGCCGAAGTTGCGGGCGGCGGCACGTTCGTACAGCTCGCTCGCGCGCTGGAAGTAGGACTCGCCGAGGTCCGGTTCGCCGCGCCACGCGTGCACCTCGCCCAGCGCGCGCATGGAGTTCGCCTGGGTGATCCACGAGTCGATGCGCGTGCCGGCCTCGAGGGCCTCCTCGAACGTCGCGGCGGCGCGGTCGAGGTGCCCGAGCTGCATGTAGACGCCGCCGAGGTTGAACAGGGCGTTGGCCTGCACCTGGAACGCGCCGATGCGGCGGGTGATCACCAGCGCGCGTTCGAGGTGGTCGGCGGCGTGCTCCAGCTCGCCCAGGTCGATGTTGACGCTGCCCGCGTTGGACAGCACGGCGGCCTCGGCCTCCGGCAGGTCGATGTGCTCCTGGAGCGCGATGGCCTGCTGATAGTAGCCCAGCGCGTTGCGGTGCTGGCCCGTCACCCAGTAGAGCGTGCCGAGCGACGACAGCATCGCGAGCTGACCGATCTCGTCACGGGGTGCTCGGGCGCCCAGCAGGCCCGCCCTGGCCGTCTCGCGCCACTCCGCGGTCAGGCCCTGCGTGTAGAAGTAGCCGCGCAGGGCGTCGGCCAGCTGCCACGGCGCGTTCTCGGGGTCGCGCTCCACGCAGTGCGCGACCAGCGCCACCAGGTTGGCCCGCTCGCTGTCGAGCCAGCTCAGGGCCTCGGTGCTGCTGCTGAACGTCCGGGGCACGACACCGTCCAACGGCGCCGGTCGCGGGAAGCGGAACAGCGTCGACTTCATCACCGACGTCGCGTTGTCGACCGAGCGCACCGACCAGTCGAGCAACCGCCGCAGCGCCAGCCGCGAGTCCGCGCGACCCTCCTCGAACGCCAGCCGCTCGGCCGCGTAGTCGCGCAGCAGGTCGTGGAACTGGTAGCGCGACGGCGCGTGGTTCGCGACCAGGTTCGCGGTGGCCAGGCGGTCGAGCCGGCGCCGGGCGTCCTGAGTGGTCAGTCCGGACAGCGCCGCCGCCGTCTCCGGCGTGAAGTCGGTGCCGGGCACCAGCGACAGCAGCCGGAACATCTGCGCGAGCTCGGGCTTGAGCGCCGCGTAGGAGAGGTCGAACGCCGCGTGCACCGCGACCCGTTCGTCGCCCTCGACGGCCAGCGCGGCGAGCCGGTTGCCCGCCCGCAGCTCCTCCACGTAGTCCGCGATGGACAGTTCCGGACGCGACACGAGGTTGGCCGCAGCGATACGCAAAGCCAATGGCAGGTGCGCGCACAACGACGCCAGCTCCAGTGCGGCGTCCTCCTGGGACGCCACCTCGTCCGCGCCCACGATCCCCGCCAGCAACGCCTTCGTCTCGTGCCAGTCGAGGACGTCGAGGCGCACGTTCGACGCCGCGTGCGAGACCGCCAGGCCGCGCAACGTGTCCCGCGAGGTCACCAGCACCGCGCACCCCGGCGACCCCGGCAGCAGTGGCCGGATCTGCTCGGCCGACGAGGCGTTGTCCAGCAGCAGCAACACGCGCTGACCGGTCAAAGTGGACCGGAACATCGCCTCCTGCTCGTCCTGGTCCAGCGGCACCTGGTCGGGTTCGGTCCCCAGCGCGCGCAGGAACCGCGGCAGCACGTCGACGGCGCTCAACGGTGGTCCGGGCGCGTAACCGCGCAGGTTCACGTACAGCTGGCCGTCGGGGAAGTCCGCACGCATCCGGTGTGCCGCGTGCACGGCCAGCGCCGTCTTGCCCACTCCCGGCGGCCCCGCCAGCGTGACGACCGGCACACCCTGGGCCGTCCTGAGCAGCGCGGTGATCAACGACACGGCCTCGCCGCGGCCCACGAAGTCCGGGATGTCGGCGGGCAGCTGCGACGGGACGACCCGCTCCGGCTTCGCGGCGACCACCGGGGTGCCGGCCGGTGCCGCCACCGCGCCGATCGACCCGGACAGCACCTGGCCGTGCACGCGCCGCAGCTCGTCGCCGGGGTCGATGCCCAGCTCGTCCGCCAGGAGGCGGGAAACCCGCTGGTAGGCGGCCAGCGCCTCGCTCTGCCTGCCGGAGCGGTACAGCGCGACCATCAGCTGCGCCCAGAACCGCTCGCGCAACGGGTGTTCGCTGGTCAGCCGGGACAGCTCCGCGACCAGCTCGCCGTGGCGGCCCAGTTCGAGGTCGACCTCGACCCGGCGTTCCAGCACGTGCAGGCGCCGTTCGTCGAGCCGCGGCACCTCGTCGCGGTGCAGCACCTCCGACGGCACGTCGACCAGCGCCGGGCCCCGCCAGAGCGCCAGTGCGGCGGCGAACGCGGCCGAGGCGGCCTGGAGGTCGCCCGCCGCGCGCTCCTGCTCGCCCCGGTCGATCAGCGGTTCGAAGCGCATCAGGTCGATCGTCTTCTCGTCGACGTCGATCAGGTAGCCGTCCGGGACCGTCCTGATCGGCACCGACGGCCCGAGCAGCTGCCTGAGCCGCATCACGTAGGTCTGCAAAGTCGCGCGCGCACGCGCGGGGGGCTCGTCGCCCCACACGTTCGCGGCCAGCTCGTCGACGGACACGGACGTGCCCGCACGCAGCAACAACGACACGAGAAGCGCGCGTTGACGACCCGCGCGGACCAGCAGTGGTTCGGAGTCGATGAGCACCTGGAGGGGGCCGAGAACGCGGAACTCGACCTGCCTGCCCATGCGACCTCCTCCGCGTTTCGTGCTTGTTTCTACAGCCTAGGAGAGCGTGTAACGCATCTGCCGTGCTCACGTTGGGTCAGCAAGCGTGCGCCGGACGTATCAGAATGCCTGGTCTAGTGGCCGGATCGTGACCTGAGATGCCCCGGAGGGGGTATCTACAACGGTTATGGTCGGCGACCACACCGTGAGATGTGCGGATTGTCCAAGGGGTGTTTGATGGTCCACTCAGTAACGGCTCGCCGCCGTTGGGTTGCCGCGATCGGCTTCCTCAGCGTCAGCGCGCTCGCCCTGTCAGGTTGCGCGCAATCCCAGCGCGACTCCGGCGGTGGCGGCAAGGAAGGCGGGACGCTGACCTTCGGCGCCGCCGGCGCGCCGAAGCTCTTCGACCCGTTCTACGCGACTGACGGCGAGACCTTCCGGGTCTCCCGCCAGATGTTCGAGGGTCTGGTCGGGTTCAAGCCGGGTACCGCCGAGGTGGAGCCCGCGCTGGCGACCAAGTACGAGCCCTCCGCGGACGGCAAGACGTGGACGTTCACCCTCAAGGAGGGCGTGAAGTTCCACGACGGCACCGCGTTCAACGCCGAGGCCGTGTGCTTCAACTTCGAGCGCTGGTACAACCAGAAGGGCGCCGGCCAGTCCGACGCCGTCTCGCAGTACTGGCTGGACAACTTCGGCGGGTTCAAGGACACGCCGGACAAGCCCTCGCTCTACAAGTCCTGCACGGCCAAGGACGCCAAGACCGCGGTCATCGAGCTGAACGAGGTCACCTCGCAGTTCCCGTCGGTCCTCGGCTTCACGTCGTTCTCCATCTCCAGCCCCGACGCGCTGAAGAAGTACGACGCCGACAACGTCCAGGCCGCCGGTGACGCGTTCACCTTCCCGGCCTACGCGAACGAGCACCCGACCGGCACGGGCCCGTTCAAGTTCAGCAAGTACGACAAGGCCAACAACACCGTCGAGCTCGTCCGCAACGACGACTACGCCGGCACGAAGGCCAAGCTGGACAAGATCGTCTTCAAGATCATCCCGGACGAGACCGCCCGCAAGCAGGCGCTCAAGGCCGGCGACATCGACGGCTACGACCTGCCGAACGCGGCGGACTGGGCCGGCCTGAAGTCCGACGGCTTCAACGTGGCGATCCGCCCGGCGTTCAACGTGTTCTACCTGGGCATCAACCAGAAGAACAACCCGAAGCTCGCCGACCTGAAGGTCCGCCAGGCCCTCCAGTACGCGATCAACCGCGAGCAGCTCGTCAAGTCGCAGCTGCCCGAGGGCGCCAAGGTCGCGACGCAGTTCATGCCGGACACCGTGAACGGCTACAACAAGTCGCTCACCGCGGTGAAGTACGACCCGGAGAAGGCGAAGTCGCTGCTGGCCGAGGCCGGTGCCTCCGACCTGACCCTGAAGGCGTACTGGCCGTCCGAGGTCACGCGTCCGTACATGCCGTCCCCGAAGGACCTGTGGGGCGCCATCGCCGGTGACCTCCAGAAGGCCGGCATCAAGCTGGACGTCGTCACCAAGCCGTGGAACGGCGGTTACCTGACCGACGTCGACAACAGCATCCCGGACCTGTTCCTGCTCGGCTGGACCGGTGACAACGGCACCGCGCACAACTGGGTCGGCACGTTCTTCGGCCGCACCGACAACCGCTTCAACACCGGTGTGTCGCCGTGGGGCAAGACCCTCGCGGACGCCCTGGCCAAGGCCAACTCCGAGCCGAACGAGTCGGAGCGCACCAAGCAGTACGAAGAGATCAACAAGAAGATCATGGAGGAGTACCTCCCCGCGATCCCGATCTCGCACTCCCCGCCCGCTCTGGTGTTGAAGTCGGACATCAAGGGTGTCGTTCCCAGCCCGTTGACCGACGAGAAGTTCGGCCCGGCCTCCAAGGGCTGAGTCGGACCAGCTCCCACCACAAGAGAACAACGGGGTAGCTCACAGTGCTCCGCTACACCATTCGACGGCTGATCCAGCTGGTCGGCGTGGTGCTGGTGCTCTCGCTGCTGCTCTTCGCGTGGTTGCGCGTGCTCCCAGGAGGGCCGGTCTCGGCCCTCCTGGGAGACCGCTCTACGCCGGAGAAGGCGGCGGAGCTCACCAAGCAGCTCGGCCTCGACCAACCGATCGTCGTCCAGTACTTCAAGTTCCTCGGTCGCGCGGCGACCGGGGACTTCGGCGTCTCGACCGGTGTCCAGCCCGGTGACTCGGCGCTCGACATCTTCCTCCAGCGGTTCCCCGCGACGCTCGAGCTGAGCTTCTTCGCGATCCTCATCGCGATCGCGATCGGCGTCCCGCTCGGGTACCTCGCCGCGAAGCGCCGCGGCGGCTGGTTCGACAACCTCAGCGTCGTCGGCTCGCTCATCGGTGTCGCCGTTCCGGTCTTCTTCCTGGCCTACGTGCTCAAGGGCGTCGCGTCGTCCTCCCTCGGCCTGCCCTCCAGCGGTCGTCAGGACGCCATCGACGCCACGCGCGTGACCGGGTTCTTCACCCTCGACGGCATCATCACCGGCGAGTGGGACGCGACCTTCAACGCGCTGGAACACCTGATCCTGCCCGCGATCGCGCTGGCCACGATCCCGTTCGCGGTGATCTTCCGGATCACCCGCGCGGCCGTCCTCGACGTGCTCGACGAGGACTTCGTGCGCACCGCCGAGTCGAAGGGCCTCACCGCTCCGGTGATCCGCCGCCGGCACGTGCTGCGCAACGCGATGCTGCCGGTCGTCACGACGATCGGTCTGCAGACGGGCGCGCTGCTCTCCGGCGCGGTGCTCACCGAGAAGGTGTTCTCGTTCGCCGGTGTCGGCGAGGCGCTCGCCATCGGGTTCGAACGGCGCGACTACCCGGTGCTGCTGTTGCTGATCATCATGGCGACCATCGTCTACGTCGTGGTCAACCTGCTGGTCGACCTGTCGTACGCGCTCATCGACCCGCGCATCAGGACGAGGTGAGCGACGTGGTTCTCGGACTTTCCGCGAAGAAGGAAAAGATCGACGCGACCGCCGGCGTCTCGCTGGCGGCGAGTGCGTGGAAGCGGCTGCGGCGCAGCCCGGTGTTCCTCACCGGCGCGGTGATCATCGGCATCTTCATCCTGATCTCGCTGCTGTCGCCGTGGCTCGCCCCGCACGACCCGGCCAACCCGATGCTGATCGACCAGGTCGTGAAGGCGCGCAACGAGATCCCGCCCGCGCAGCCTGGCCACCCGCTCGGCGGCGACCTCCAGGGCCGCGACTTCCTGTCGCGCCTGCTGGTCGGCTCGCAGCAGACGCTGATCGTCGGTGTCGGCGCGACGCTGATCGGCCTCACCGGCGGCCTGATCCTGGGCACGCTCGCGGGCGCGCTCGGCGGCTGGGTCGACTCGCTGGTCATGCGCGTCGTCGACGTCATGCTCTCGCTGCCGTCGCTGCTGCTCGCGTTCTCGATCGCCGCGATGTTCGCGCGGCCCAGCCAGTTCACGGTGATCCTCGCGGTCTCGATCGTGCAGATCCCGGTGTTCGCGCGTCTGCTCAGAGGCTCGATGCTGGCGCAACGGCACAGCGACCACGTGCTGGCGGCGACCGCGCTCGGCGTGAAGAAGGGCGCGATCGTGTTCCGGCACATGCTGCCGAACTCGCTCGGTCCCGTGATCGTCCAGTCCACGCTGGTGCTGGCCACCGCGATCATCGAGGCGGCGGCGCTGTCGTTCCTCGGTCTCGGCAACCCGGACGACCGGGTGCCGGAGTGGGGCCAGATGCTCGGTGACGTGCAGAAGGTGTTCGACACCCACCCGCACCTCGCCGCGTGGCCCGCGATCTGCATCATCATCGTCGCGCTCGGCTTCACGCTCATGGGCGAGACCCTGCGCGAAGCCCTCGACCCGAAGAACAGGCGGTGAGTCGTCGTGGCACTGCTCGAAGTTCGTGACCTCTCCGTCGTGTTCCAGCGCCGTGGCGAGGAACCGTTCACCGCGGTGGACGGCGTCAGCTTCGACGTCGAGCCCGGCCAGACGGTCGGTCTCGTCGGCGAGTCCGGCTGCGGCAAGTCGGTCACGTCGCTCGCGATCATGGGTCTGCTGCCCAAGCGCGGCGCCACGATCACCGGTTCCGTGAAGTACGACGGCACGGACCTGCTGAAGCTGTCGGACAAGGAGATGCGCGACCGCCGCGGCCGCGACCTCGGCATGGTCTTCCAGGACCCGCTGTCCTCGCTCAACCCCGTCGTCCCGATCGGCCTGCAGGTCACCGAGGTGCTCGAACGGCACCGCGGCCTGGCCCGCAAGGAAGCGATGATCGAGGCGAAGGACCTGCTCGACAAGGTCGGCATCCCCGACCCGAACCGCCGGCTCAAGGAGTACCCGCACCAGCTCTCCGGCGGCATGCGGCAGCGCGCGCTCATCGCGATCGCGCTGGCGTGCCGGCCGAAGCTGCTGATCGCGGACGAGCCGACGACGGCGCTGGACGTGACCATCCAGGCCCAGATCCTCACGCTGATGAAGGAACTGGTGCAGGACCTCGGCACCGCGCTCGTGATGATCACCCACGACCTGGGTGTCGTCGCGGGCCTGTGCGACGAGGTCAACGTGCTGTACGGCGGCAAGGTGGTCGAGAAGGCCCTGCGGCACAAGCTCTTCGCCGAGCCGCGCCACCCGTACACGCACGGCCTGCTCGCGTCGATCCCGCGTCTCGACGCCCCGCGCGGCGAGAAGCTGACGCCGATCAAGGGGTCCGTCGCGGACAACATCCCGTGGACGAGCGCCTGCGCGTTCGCGCCCCGGTGCCCGAACGCGCTGGACGTCTGCCGTGCGGAGACGCCCGCCGAGGTCGACAAGCTGGGCCGCCTGCTGCGCTGCCACAACCCGGTGGTGCCGGGAACTCCCGCCGCCGAGGAGGTGCCGGTATGAGCGAGACCCTGGTATCCGTCCAGGACATGAAGGTGCACTTCCCGATCAAGCGGGGGGTGTTCTTCGACCGGACCGTCGGCCACGTCTACGCGGTCGACGGCATCGACCTGGAGATCAAGCGCGGCGAGACGTACGGCCTGGTCGGCGAGTCGGGCTGCGGCAAGTCCACCCTCGGGCGGGCGATGCTGCGGCTCAACGAGCCCACCGACGGCAAGATGATCTTCGACGGGCAGGACTTCTCGGCGCTGAAGGGCGAGGAGCTGCGCAAGATGCGGCGCCGGATCCAGATGGTGTTCCAGGACCCGCTGTCGTCGCTCGACCCGCGCCAGTCCGTCGAGTCGATCCTGATCGAGGGCCTGCGGGCGCACGACCTGGACCAGGGCAAGGAGGAGACCGGCAAGCGCTTGCGCGAGCTGCTCTCCGCCGTGGGCCTGCCGACGTCGGCGCTGCGCAAGTACCCGCACGAGTTCTCCGGCGGCCAGCGGCAGCGCATCGGCATCGCCCGCGCGCTGGCGCTCAACCCGGACCTGATCGTCGCCGACGAGCCGGTCTCCGCGCTCGACGTGTCGGTGCAGGCCCAGGTCGTGAACCTGCTGGAGGAGCTCCAGGAGAAGTTCGGCCTGACCTACCTGGTGATCGCTCACGACCTCGCGGTCGTGAAGCACATCTCCGACCGGGTCGGCGTGATGTACCTCGGCGGCCTGGTCGAGGAGGCCACCTCCGAGGACCTCTACGCAGAGCCGCTGCACCCGTACACGCGGGCGCTGCTGTCGGCGATCCCGGTGCCCGACCCGGAGGTCGAGGACCGGCGCGAACGGATCCTGCTCGCGGGTGACCTCCCGTCGCCCGCGAACCCGCCCACCGGCTGCCGGTTCCACACCCGCTGCCCGTGGCGGCAGGCCACCAAGTGCGACACGGACCGCCCCGCCCTGCGGGAACTCAAGCCGGGTCACAAGGTGGCGTGCCACTGGGCGGAGCAGATCGAGTCCGGCGAGATCCAGCCGCACGAGGTGAAGCCGGTCCTGGTCGAGGAGGGCGACGGCCTGTCGCCCGACGTCCCGCTGGTGGGACCGGCCTCGGTCACCGAGGCGCTGAACCCGTAGGTCCGCTTCGTCGTTCCGGCCGGGGCCACCTCGCTTTCGAGGTGGCCCCGGCCGTTTCTCCAGGTCGTTCTGATGCCCTGGGCCTCATGGACAGTCGGGCCTCGATCCTGTTGAGAGCCGCGGAGATCGCCTCGGTCGACGGCCTGGAGGGCGTCACGATCGGGCGGCTCGCGATAGAGCTCGGCATGAGCAAGAGCGGCGTCTTCTCGCACTTCGGTGCCAAGGAGGAGCTGCAGATCTCGACGGTGCACATGGCGGCGGAGATCTTCGCGCACGAGGTCGTGGTGGCCGGCGGCTCCGTCCTGGACCTGGCCGACCGCTGGCTCGACTACTCGAAGCGCCGCGTGTTCCCCGGCGGCTGCTTCTTCGTGGTGACCCGCTCGGAGTTCGCCGCCCGCCCGGGCCGCGTCCGCGACGCGCTGATGCTGTTCAACCTGCGCTGGATCTCACTGCTGGAACGCCTGTGCGGCGACGCGCAGCTGGCGTTCGAGGTCGACGCCCTGCTGACCGCCGCCGACCGCTTCGCCGTGCTCTACGACGACGCCTCGGCGTACGAGAGAGTGCGGTTGGCGTTGCGCGCACGGATGGCCATGCCGACCGGAACGGAGATGAGCGTGGCCACGCCGAACGACAACAGCATCGCCAGCCACGCCTCGTCGACGATCTGACCACCGATGTACCCGACGGTCGCGGGGTAGAGGCTCCACAACAGCGACCCGATCGCCGCCACGGGCACGAACCGGCGCACCGGCCACTTCAACGCCCCGGTCAGCAACGCCCCGACGATGCCACCGGCGGGCAGGAACCGCGCCGCGATGAGAATCGTCTCGCCCCTGGACGCCAGCTGCCCGGCAGTCCACACGACCATGGCCCGCGCCCTGGCGTTCTTGTTGACCTTGTCGAGCGCCCGCATCCCCATCCGGCGCCCCGCGGTGAAGTTGATCAGATCGCTGACCAGGCACCCGGCGGCCGCGACGAGCACCACGAGGTACAGCGAGACCTCACCGGACGCGGCCAGGACACCGGCGCCGATGAGCACGGCCTCCGTCGGTGCCAACGGCACGACGGCGACCAGGAACAGCACTACGAGGCTGGCTGCGGTGCTCATGATCGGTGAACGTACGTGACCCAGGTGAACAATCCCGACCAGGGTGTTTCTTCAGTGCGCCCACAGGTTGCGGTCGGATTCGGGACGTGTGGCGTGCGCGAGGGGACGCCCCGCTGTCCGAAAGTGCACAACTTGGTCGCCCGGACCGGGATTTCCCGGTACCGCCGTTGACCCGCGTGTCCTGGTCCCGTTAGCGTCCGACCCAATAGGAAAGCTTCTTTACCAATCCTTCGAGCCGCCGCCCGCGCCCAGGAGGACGAAGTGATCAGAAAGCGCACCCGGACAGGCGTCGCCACAGCCCTGCTGGCCCTGGTCGTGCCGCTGTTCGCGGCATCGGGCACGGCCAACGCCGCCGACTCCCTGCTCTCCTCGAACAAGCCCACCACCGTCTCGTCGTCCGAGGCCGAGACCTTCGGCGGTGCCAACGCCGTGGACGGCGACGCCGCCACGCGGTGGGCGAGCCTCGAAGGCGCCGACCCGCAGTGGATCGCCGTCGACCTCGGCGGCAGTGCCACCATCTCCAAGGTCAAGATCACCTGGGAGGCTGCGTACGCCTCCGAGTACAAGATCCAGACGTCGGGTGACGGGTCGTCGTGGAGCACCAAGAAGACCCTCACCGGGCAGAACGGCGGTGTCGACGAAACCTCGCTGACCGCGACCGGGCGGTACGTGCGGATCTACGGCACCAAGCGCGGCACGGCCTACGGCTACTCGCTCTTCGAGCTGGAGGTCTGGGGCAGCACCGCCAACGGCGACACCACGGCCCCGACCGCGCCGACCGGACTCGCGAGCACCGGCACGACGTCGAGCTCGGTGGGTCTGCAGTGGACGGCGGCGACCGACAACATCGGCGTGACCGGGTACGAGGTGTCGCGCAACGGCAGCGTCGTCGGTGCGCCGACGACGACCACGTTCACCGACTCCGGGCTCGCGTCCGGCACGGCGTTCACCTACACCGTCCGCGCCCGTGACGCGGCCGGCAACCTCAGCGCGGCGAGCAACGCGGTGCAGGCGACCACCCAGCCTGCCGCACCTGGTGATGCCATCACCGTCGTCGTCGCGGGTGACATCGCGTCGTTGACGAACACCGAGCACTACGAGACCGCGAAGCTCATCGACCAGATCAAGCCGAACCACATCCTCACGGTCGGCGACAACCAGTACGACAGCGGCACGCTCGCGGAGTTCAAGGCCCACTACGACAAGTCGTGGGGCAAGTACAAGAGCATCACGCACCCCGCGACGGGCAACCACGAGTGGGAGGACGACCTCAACGGCTACAGGTCGTACTTCGGCGCCCAGGCCTACCCGCAGGGCAAGCCGTACTACAGCTGGGAGGCCGGCGAGTTCCACTTCGTCTCGTTCGACTCGAACACGCTGTACGAGAAGGGCAGCGACTCGACGCAGCTCAGCTGGCTCAAGGCCGACCTGGCCGCGAACACCAAGGCCTGCGTCGTCGGCTACTGGCACCACCCGCGGTTCAACTCCGGCCAGTACGGCGACAAGTCCGTGATGTCGCCGCTGTGGAACGCCTTCGCCGACGCCAAGGCCGACGTCGTCTTCAACGGGCACGATCACCACTACGAGCGGCTCAAGCCGTTGAACAAGAGCGGGTCGGTGGACGAGGCCAATGGCATGCGCATGGCGATCGTCGGCATCGGCGGCGACTACCTCTACGACGAGGTCAAGCCGCGCACCGGCGTCGAGAAGTGGTTCGCGGACAGCCACGGCGTCCTGAAGCTCACGCTGTCGGGCCGCTCCTACTCGTGGGAGGTCATCGACACGGCGGGCAAGGTCCGCGACAAGGCCGGTCCCCACAACTGCCGTTGATCGATCCTGACTGCTGATCCGGAGGCCGTCGTGTACATCGCAACCGCAAGACAGGCCCCGGCGGCGGGCGGCACCGGCAGGATCGCGGGCAACGTGCTCGCGCTGGGCGCGGTGTCGCTGCTCACGGACGTCTCGTCCGAGATGGTCACCGCCGTCCTGCCGCTCTACCTCGTGCTGGGGCTGGGATTCTCCCCGTTGCAGTTCGGTCTGCTCGACGGCGTCTACACCGGTGTGACGGCACTGGTCCGCGTCGCCGGAGGGCACGCGGCGGACCGCTGGCAACGGCGCAAGCTCGTGGCCGGTGTCGGGTACGGGATCTCGGCGCTGGGCAAGCTCGGCCTGCTCGCCGCCGGGACCTCCGCCACCGCGATGGGGCTCGTGCTGGCGGGGGACCGGACCGGCAAGGGCCTGCGCACCGCGCCGAGGGACGCGCTGATCACGTTGAGCAGCGAGCCCTCGGCCCTGGGACGCGCCTTCGGTGTCCACCGCGCCATGGACACCGTCGGCGCGTTCCTCGGACCGCTGGCGGCGTTCTGTCTCTTGTGGACAGTCCCGGCGCGGTACGACGTGGTGTTCGTGGTGAGCTTCTGCTTCGCGGCACTGGGTTTCCTGGTGCTGGTGCTGTTCGTGCGCGACCACCGGGACGTGCTGCCGCGCGTCGCGGTGTCGCTGCGGTCGGCGTTCGGGCTGCTGCGGTCCAGGCCGTTCCGGCGGGTCTGCCTGGTCGCGTGCGGGCTCGGGTTCCTGACGCTGGGCGACGGGTTCGTCTACCTGTTGCTGCAGGAGGAGCTCGACGTCGAGGTCGCCTACATCGCGCTGCTCCCCCTCGGCACGGCGGGCGTGTACCTGCTCGCCGCCGTGCCGCTGGGGTCGCTGGCCGACCGGGTCGGGCGGTGGCGGATCTTCCTGGCCGGGCACGTGGCGTTGTTCGGCGCGTACGCGTTGCTGGCGGGGGCGTCCGGAATCCCCTTGCTCGTGGGCGTTCTGCTGCTGCACGGGCTGTTCTACGCGTGCACGGACGGCGTGCTGATGGCCGTCGCCGGGCCGTTGGTGCCCGACGAGCTGCGGACGTCCGGCCTGGCGCTGCTCCAGACCGGTCAGGTGCTCGCCCGCGCGTGCTCGTCCGTGCTGTTCGGGGCTTTGTGGACGTGGTTCGCTTGGTGAGGGTGCTGGTCGTCGTGCTCGCGGTGATCGCGTTGGGTGCGGGTGCCACCGCATACGCCCTGCGGTCACCGGGGTCCGCCGCGGTCGCCGTCGAGCAGGGACCGGTCGAGCTGACCGCCGGGCGGCTGCTGTTCGTGGACGACGCGAGCGGCAAAGTCGCGTCGGTGCCGCTCGGCTCACCGGGTGGGCCGCGCCGGCTGAGCTCGTTGTCCTGCAAGCGGTTCTACACGGCCGCACGGCAGGGGCTGTGCCTCGCGGAGGGCTCGGGGCCGTTGCCGGGGTCGGTGGCCCTGTTCGTCGACCAGGGCCTGTCAGAACGGCGGCGCGTCGAGGTGGCGGGCGTGCCGAACCGCGCGCAGCTCTCGGCGGACGGGCGGATGGCGTCGTGGACGACGTTCGTCACCGGCGACTCGTACGCGCAGGCCGGGACGTTCTCCACCCGCACCGCGATCTTCGACCAGCAGACCGAGGTGTACTCCAGCAACGTCGAGGGCACGCGGGTCGAGGGCGTGAAGATGGCGAACGACCTCAACTTCTGGGGCGTCACGTTCACCGCCGACGACCGCACCTACTACGCGACCCTCAGCGCCGGCGGGAAGACGTTCCTGATTCGCGGGGACGCGTCCGACGAGTCGGCGAAACCCTTGCGGGAGAACGTCGAATGCCCGTCGCTGTCCCCGGACGGCACGCGCGTGGCGTTCAAGAAGCGCGTGCCCGGCGACGGCGCGCGGCCGTGGCGCGAGCACGTGCTGGACCTGACCACGATGGTGGAGACGCCGCTGGCCGAGACCCGCGGGATCGACGACCAGGTCGTCTGGCTCGACGACGACACCATCGCCTACGGCTTGCCCGGTGAGGGCATCTGGGCCGTGCGGGCGAACGGGGAGGGCGCGCCGCGGCAGCTGGTGCCGAACGCGTCCTCCCCGTCCGTCGTCCGTTAGCGGTTCGCGCGGTTGATCGCGGAGACGATCGCGCGGAACGACGCGGCGACCGTGGAGCTGTCGATGCCCACGCCCCACAGCACGCGGTCGCCCACGGCGCACTCGACGTAGGCGGCGGCGCGGGCGTCGTCACCGGCGGACAGCGCGTGCTCGGCGTAGTCCAGCACCCGCACGTCGTAGCCGATGGACGCCAGCGCGTCGACGAACGCGGCGATCGGACCGTTGCCGGAGCCCGTGATCTCCTGCTGCTCGCCGTCGATCAGCAGCGTCGCGGTGATCTCCTCGCGGCCGCTGCCGTCCGAGGTCGCCCGGTGCTTCAGCAGGTACAGCGGCACCCGGCCGTGCAGGTACTCCTCCGCGAAGGCGTCCCACATCTCCTTCGGGCCGATCTCGCCGCCCTGCGTGTCGGTGACCTCCTGGATCACCTTCGAGAACTCGATCTGCAGTCGCCGCGGCAGGTCCAGGTGGTGCTCCTGCTTCATCAGGTACGCCACGCCGCCCTTGCCGGACTGCGAGTTGACCCGGATGACGGCCTCGTAGTTGCGGCCGACGTCCTTCGGGTCGATCGGCAGGTACGGGACCTCCCACGGGAAGTCGTCGACGTGCTGGCCCGCGTCCTTCGCGTCGGCCTCCAGCGCCTCGAAGCCCTTCTTGATCGCGTCCTGGTGCGAGCCGGAGAACGCGGTGAAGACCAGGTCGCCGCCGTACGGGTGGCGCTCGGGCACCGGCAGCTGGTTGCAGTACTCGACCGTGCGGCGCACCTCGTCGATGTCGCTGAAGTCGATCTGCGGGTCGATGCCCTGGCTGAACATGTTCATCGCCAGCGTCACCAGGCAGACGTTGCCGGTCCGCTCGCCGTTGCCGAACAGGCAGCCCTCGATGCGGTCGGCCCCGGCCAGGTAACCGAGCTCGGCCGCCGCGACACCCGTGCCGCGGTCGTTGTGCGGGTGCAGGCTCAGGATGATCGACTCGCGCTGCGCCAGGTTGCGCGACATCCACTCGATCGAGTCGGCGTAGACGTTCGGCGTGGCCATCTCGACCGTGGCCGGCAGGTTGATGATCAGCGGCTTCTCGGGCGTCGGCCGGATGATCTCCGTGACCGCGTTGCAGACTTCCAGCGCGTAGGAGAGCTCGGTGCCCGTGTAGGACTCGGGGGAGTACTCGTAGCGGAAGTCCGTCTCCGGGTAGTCCGCCTCCTGGGCCTTCGCGAACGTCGCCGCGTCCGTGGCGATCTTCTTGATGCCGTCGCGGTCCGAGCGGAACACGACGCGGCGCTGCAGGACCGACGTCGAGTTGTAGAAGTGCACGATCGCCTTGCTCGCGCCGCGCAGCGACTCGAACGTGCGCGAGATGAGCTCCTCGCGGCACTGCGTCAGCACCTGGATCGTGACGTCGTCCGGGATCGCCCCGTCCTCGATGATCTCGCGGACGAAGTCGAAGTCCGTCTGCGACGCCGCCGGGAAGCCGACCTCGATCTCCTTGAAGCCCATGCGGACCAGCAGGTCGAACATCTTGCGCTTGCGCGCGGGCGACATCGGGTCGATCAGGGCCTGGTTGCCGTCACGCAGGTCGACGGCGCACCACTGGGGCGCCTTCTCGACGCGCTTCGTCGGCCACGTGCGGTCCGGTACGTCGACCGTCTCCACCAGCTCGTGGAACGGGCGGTAGCGGTGGAACGGCATGCTGCTGCCCAGCTGGGTGTTCCACGTGGGCTGGGAGTCCGGGGCCGGGCGGGACGGCTTGCGGATGCGGCTGGTGCCGGAGGTGTAGGCGTCTGCGGTGGTCATGCCGGGTGCTCCTGGTCGCTTGGGTTGAACGACCGGCGGCAACGCTGAGTCCCGCGACGGGGGGCCGGTCTGATCAGACCCCGTCACGGCAGCGAAGCAGGAGGGAACGCCACACGGTGGACAGAGTAGTCACATGGTTGGCGGGGATGGAACAGAGGGACCGGATCGTGGGACGCGGCAGGGCGGTCGGTCACCGCGCGGGATGGTCCGGATGACGGGGCCTGGCGATCAGAATGCCCCTGCTCGAGTCCTGCTCGCATTTGCCTTTGCATCGATTTGACGATGCTGGTGATGTTGCAAGTTTTGTGTCACTCGAACGTGGGAAAAGTTCATACATGTCCAGATTACGTACGACCAGCGGCCGCGGCACGGCTTCCCGCGTGATCAGCGGCATCGGCGTCCTCTTCGCCTTCATCGAGATCCTCTACATCTTGATGGTGGTGCTCGGTGCGAACACGGCGAACTCGTTCTTCGGGTTCATCAAGTCGCTTGCCGATCCACTGGCCTTGTTCTTCCCCGGCCTGTTCCAGACGGGGAACTACAACCTCGACGTCTTCCTCAACTACGGTCTCGCCGCCGTGTTCTGGCTGGTCGTGACCGGTATCCTCGCGCGTGCGGTGTCACGCTACTGAGGAGTAGGGTCCTGACCCATGCGTACGCGGGTGGTCGGGATCGCCGCTGGGATTGTCAGTTGGGTCGGCCTCGCGCTGGCGGTCGTGCTCGTCGTCCACGTCGTGCTCACCGTCGGCGGGGCCGCTCCTGACAACCCCATCACCAGCAACGTCAAAGCCCTTGCGGAGCCTCTTGCGCTTGCCTTCCGTGACCTGTTCCGTCCCGACGACCCGAAGCTGCGGACGATCGTGAACTTCGGCCTTGCCGCGTTGTTCTGGCTGGCCGTTCGAGCGATCGTCCTTAAGCTCGTTAGGCGTCTGAACTAGGTTCGGCGTATGGCGCGCGACGACTTCTGCAACAGCTGCGGCACTCAGTACGCCGACACGGCTGGATACCCACGCAAGTGCGAGAGTTGCGCGCACATGGTGTGGGCCAATCCCTCGCCGGTCGTGGTCCTGCTGGTGCCGGTCAAGGACGGGCATCGGACCGGGCTTCTCACCGTGCGTCGAGCTATTCCGCCGGTGGGTGGGCTCGCCTTCGTCAGCGGGTTCATGGAGCGGGGCGAGTCGTGGCAGGAGAGTGCCGCTCGCGAGCTCGAAGAAGAGGCGAACGTGCGCATCGATCCCGGTGAGCTGCGGCCGTTGCACTTCGTGTCGACGCCCGACGGGGGGACGGTGCTGTTGTTCGCCACCGCGCCCGCCGTCAACGCCGACGACATGCCGCCGTTCGTGCCCAACGAGGAGGCCTCCGAGCGGAAGGTCATCTTCGAGTGCGAGCCGTTGGCGTTCCCGCTGCACAACGACGTCGCGACGAAGTACTTCTCAACCGAACAGTGACTGGCCCCAGGAGCCGGTGAAGACCGTCTCCGAGAGCGGGTGCCGCTCGCGTTCGCGTTGTTCGCGCGCCTGGAGGTCCTCCGGCAGGTCCTCCAGCGAACCCTCGTGGCCGAGGGCCATCGCGACCAGCGGGCGGACGTCGGCCGGCATGGCGAAGGCCGCGTGGACGGCGTCGGGGTCGAAGCCGCCCATCATGTGCGAGATCAGGCCCAGGTCGACGGCCTGCAGGGCGATGTTCTCCATCGCGAGGCCCAGGCCGAACTCGACGTTCGGGATGTCGCCGCGGTCGTCGGTCGTGACGACGCAGCCGACGAGCAGGACCGAGGCGCGGAAGGCCCAGGTCTTATTGCCGCGCGTCAGGGTTTCGAAGATCGTGTCGAACGTCGGGGTGCCGCGCTTGCCCACCACGAAGCGGGCCGGCTGGCTGTTGCCGTGGGACGGGGCCCAGCGCGCGGCCTCCAGCAGCAGGCGCAGGTCGTCGTCGGACACCGTGGCGTCAGCGGAGAAGGCCCGTGGGCTCCTGCGCTTCGAGATCAGCTCGTTCATCAGATCGCATACTGCCAAACGGCGAGGGAGTAGGCGCCGAACCACGCGCTGAACAGGGTCGTCACGCCCAGCACCGTCAGCACCGTGGACGGCCGGCGGCGGGCCAGCACCAGCGCCAGCGGGACCAGCAGCGTGAAGGCCGGGAGCAGCAGGCGGGCCTTCGAGTTCATCAGGCCGTTCGAGCCGAGGTCCATCACCAGCACGCCGATGCCGTAGACGACCAGCGGCCACTCCAGGCGGCGCTGGAAGGCGTAGAACACCAGGACGATCGCCAGCGCCAGCAGCCAGACGGTGCCGGTCTCCAGCACCGAACGCGGGTTGGCGAGGTGGCCGAGGGCGAACTCCCACGTCGCCTCGCCGCCGTCGAACTTCGAGCCCCAGCCGCGCTGCTGCACGCCGAACCAGCC
>NZ_DASVFL010000353.1:0-20574 GCF_036380075.1 Lentzea sp.
GCTGTCGGTCGCGGACACCCCGCAGCGCTGCGACGACCAGCTCGGCAGGCTGTTGCTCCAGCTGGAGAACCTGGAGTCGCGGTTCGGCGAGTTCGACGACTTCCTCGCCCAGGTCGGCGCCAAGCGCACGGACGTCTACGAGGCGTTCTCCGCGCGCAAGCAGACGCTGCTCGACGAACGCGCGCGCAAGGCCGACCGGCTCGTGCAGTCGGCGGAACGCGTGCTGGGCACGATCCGCCGCCGCGTCGCCAAGCTCACCACCGCCGACGAGATCAACACCTACTTCGCGGGCGACCCGATGGTCGCCAAGGTCCGCGCGGTCGCCGAGCAGCTCCGCGAGCTCGGCGACGTCCGGTCCGACGAGCTCGACGCGGGGCTGCGCGACGCCCGGCAGGAGGGCGGCCGGGCCCTGCGCGACCGGGCCGACCTGTACGACGGCGCGTCGATCGTGCTCGGCCGGCACCGCTTCCCGGTGACGACCGAGCCGATGAACCTCACCCTGGTCCCGCGCGACGGCCGGTTGTTCTACGCCGTCACCGGAACCGACTACCGCAGCGAGGTCACCGACTGGGAGTTCGCGGAGACGAGGCCGTTCTGGGACCAGCTGCTGGTCAGCGAGACCCAGGACGTCTACCGCTCCGAGCACCTCGCCGGCTGCCTGCTCGCCGAAGGCCGCACGGACGTCGTGAACGCCGCCGCGGAACGCTACGACGAGGGCTACGAGAAGGGCGTCCACGACCACGACGCCGAGAAGATCCTCGCTGTCCTGCACCGGCTCCACGCCGGTGCCGGTCTGCTCCGCTACCCGCCGGCCACCCGAGCCGCGGCCCAGGTCTTCTGGGCTGAGCAGCCGGAGGACCGGCGCGCGGTGTGGGCGCGCAAGGCCGAGTCGCTGGCCCGCGCCCGCACGATCTTCGGCGGCACGCACGGGATCCCCGAGCTGTGCGCGCAGTTCGGGCTGGACGACCTGGCGTCGGAGTACCTGTTCGAGGAACTGGCCTGCGAGCCGAACGGGTTCGTCACCGGCAAGGCCGCCCGCGCGGTGATCGACCGGTTCCGCGCCGCCGTCACCGAGGACCTCCACGACCGCGACCTGATCGAGGCGTGGCTGCGCGCGTTCCTCGGCGACGAGGACTGCCCGGAGTTCCCCGAGGTCGTCGCGGTCCTGCTCACCGACCTGCCGCGCTACGACTCCAGCGCCGCGCTCACCGAGACCGTCACCGGCCTGCTCGGCACGCACCCGCGCGTGACCGACCAGTCGATGGAGCTCCGCCTCGACGAGACCCTCACCAGGCTCAGGGCGTTCCGGGCTGAGCAGGTGCCCGCCTTCCGCGCCTACCAGCGCAAGCGCGACGAGCTGCTCGCGGAGGAACGCCGCAGGCTGCGGCTCGACGACTACCGCCCCGCGGTGCTGAACACGTTCGTGCGCAACAGGTTGCTGAACGAGGTCTACCTGCCGCTGATCGGCGACAACCTCGCCAAGCAGCTGAACGACGGCACGGGCCTGCTGATGCTGATCTCCCCGCCCGGCTACGGCAAGACGACGCTGGTCGAGTACGTCGCGAACCGGCTCGGCATGGTGTTCGTGAAGGTCAACGGCCCGGCGCTCGGCACGGGCGTCACCTCGCTCGACCCGCAGGAGGCACCGAATGCCACGGCCCGCCAGGAGGTCGAACGGATCAACTTCGCGTTCGCCCTGGGCAGCAACGTTCTGCTGCACCTCGACGACATCCAGCACACCTCACCCGAGCTGCTGCAGAAGTTCATCTCGCTGTGCGACGCACAACGACGCGTCGACGGCGTGTGGGACGGCGAGGCACGCACGTTCGACCTGCGGGGCAAGCGCTTCGCCGTGTCGATGGCGGGCAACCCGTACACCGAGACGGGACGGGCCTTCCGCGTTCCGGACATGCTCGCGAACCGCGCGGACGTGTGGAACCTCGGCGACGTCCTGTCCGGCCGCGAAGCACTCTTTGCGTTGAGCTACCTGGAGAACGCGGCCGGCGCGAACCCGACGTTGAACGGCGTGGACGTGGAACCGTTGGTGCGCCTGGCGAACGGCGAGAGCGTGCAGCACGACCACGAGACCGTGGAGCTCGAACGGATGCTGTCGGTGGTCCGCAAGCTGCGCCGGGTCCAGCAGGTCGTGCTGAAGGTCAACCAGGCCTACATCGCGTCCGCGGCGGACCCCGGCGGGGAACCGTTCCTGTTGCAGGGCAGCTACCGCAACATGAACCGGATGGCGGCCAGGATCGTGCCGGCGATGAACGACGCCGAGGTCGAGGCGTTGATCGACGACCACTACCTGGGCGAGGCGCAGCTGCTCGGCTCGCTGGCGGAGGCGAACCTGCGGAGGCTGGCCGAGCTGAAGGCCTAGCCTTCGTCGCAGTCCAGCTCGAACCGCTCGAACCGGCGGCCGTCCGGCCCGCGCAGGTCGACCGGGTGCAGGTGGTTCTCCTCCAGGAACGCGCAGAACTCGTCGGTGTCGAGCGGCCACGCCAGGCAGCGGTTGAAGTCGTCGTCCGAGACGTACTTCGCGTCGCAGCGCAGCAGGTCGAGCAGCGTGGGCTGCTTCGGCTTGCCCGGTGCCGGCGCGGGAGGCGGCGGGTGCTGCCCCGGCCGGTGCCGCGGAGGCGGGTCGGCACCGGGTGGCGGCGGAGGCGGAGGGGGCGGCGGCCGGACGCCGCCGATCGCGGAGACGGTCGTGGTGGCCGTCGCGGTGATGACCTCGGGCGGAGGGGGCGGCGGGGCGACCAGCCGGATGTCCACCGGCTTGTCCGCGGGCGTCATGAAGAGGGCTGCGACCAGCGCAGCACCCAGCACCGCCGCCGCGGCCGGGAAATAGCCGCGGCGTCTGACCTCGGTCATCACTCCGCTCCCCAGGTTCCGCCTGCCCGGTAGCCGCCGTCCCCGTGGAATCGTTGCGCCCGCTAACGGTGTTACGGCCGGGCCATCAGCCGGTCCTATCGGGTCCCGCGCTGGTCAGGGAAATGCGAAGCACCACTCGCTTCTCGCGTTCCATGGCGGCGCGGTAGTCGTTCCAGTCCGAGTGCTCGCCGGAGATCGTCCGGTAGTAGTCCACCAGCAGGTCCATCGCCTCGGGCAACGGCACCACCGTCGCGGTCCCGGAGATCTGGATCCACCGGCCGTAGAAGCTGTCCGGCAGCACGCACAGCCAGACGTTCGGGTCCCGCAGCACCTGCTTCGTCTTGTACGCCGTCTCCCGCGTGGAGACGAGCACGTCCCCGTTGTCGTCCAACGCGACGAGCACCGGTGACATCGCCGGCGTGCCGTCCGACTTCAGCGCGCAGAACACCGCGCGGTGCTGGCTGCGGAGCACTTCCCGTGCCTGGTCCAGGTCCATGGTCTTCATCTTCGCCACGCGCGACGATGTCCGCATGCCTGATCCGAACTCCGTGTCCTGGCAGATGCACGCCGACCCGACGATGTGGATCGCCGGGATCGCGAGCCTCTACCTCCAGGCACTGCACCCCAAGGCCGTCGCCGGTGTCGTCCAGAACTCGAACTTCCAGGCGGACCCGCTCGGCAGGCTCAAGAGAACGGCGGACTTCGTCGGGCTCGGCGTCTACGGCACCGAAGAGGAGATCGCCGCCGCCGCGGCACGGGTGCGGGCCACGCACCGCAGCCTCCGCGGCGTCGTCGACGGGCAGACGTTCCGCATCGACGAACCCGAGCTCCTGCTGTGGGTACATTGCTCGGAGGTTTCGTGCTTCGAAACAGTGCTCGACCGCGCGGGGTACGGACTCACCGACCGGCAGAAGGACCTCTACTACGCCGAGCAGCGGTTCACGGCCGGTTTGGTCGGATTGCACCCGGATGAAGTACCCGGATCGAGACGCGAGATGGCCGAGTACTTCGAGCGCATGCGTCCGGAACTGCGCCGAACATCCGATTCCGATGTGATCTACACCTTCTTGCACGGCCCTCCCGTGCGGGGTTTCGTCCGGCACGGCCTCCCGCTGTACCGGATCTTGGTAGGCCACCTGGCGTACTCGGTGCTGCCCGATTGGGCGCTCGAACTGCACGGGCGCAAGCCGTACGCCCACGCGGACCTGTGGCTGAAGATGATGCGCCGAGCTGCGCTTTTGATCCCCGGCAAGATCAGAAGGCTGGCGCCACCAGGGCATCTGCGGCACGCGATCGAGCGGCACGGTACGTATGTGACGCCCAGTCGGACTCGTCTTCCCTAGTTGTCATACGTCACAGTCGATCATCGCCGCAGGTCCGTAGCATTGCGCACGACTCCCCCTCTCGCTTGGAAGGCCTGTCGTGATCCGTCGTGCCTTGCTCCTGACAGCCGTTGCGGTGTTCGCGACCGCCTGCGGGAGCGGTGACTCCAGCACAGTCATCGGACGTGCTGACTCCGGGAAGCTGACCATCGGCATCCGCTACGACCAGCCGGGCCTGAGCGAGAGGCGCCTCGACGGCCGGTTCGTCGGCTTCGACGTGGAGGTCGCCAAGTACGTGGCGAACGAGCTGGGCGTGAAGGAAAGCGGCATCACGTTCAAGGAGGCCCGCGGCGCGGCCCGCGAGTCGATGCTCGAGAACCGCGAGGCGGACCTGATCATCGCGTCCTACTCGATCACGGACGCCCGCAAGCAGAAGGTCGCGTTCGCCGGCCCGTACTTCGAGACCGGCCAGGGCATGCTCGTGCGCTACAACGAGGCGGGCATCCAGGGGCCGGAGACGATGAACGGCCGCAAGCTGTGCTCGGTCAAGGGGTCCACGTCCGCCCAGAAGGTGAAGACGGACTTCTCGCAGAACGTGCAGATCGTCGAGTACGGCCAGTACTCCGACTGCGTGATCGCCCTGATGGCGGGCAACGTCGACGCCGTCACGACCGACGAGGTCATCCTGGCCGGCTTCGCCGCCGAGAACCCCGAGCTGCTCAAGCTCGTCGGCAAGACGTTCTCGAAGGAGCGCTACGGCATCGGCGTGCCGAAGGGCGACGAGAAGTCGCGCGAGGCCGTCAACGAGGCCATCGGGAAGATGATCTCCAGTGGGGAGTGGAAGCGGGCGCTGGAACGCAACGTCGGCCCGTCGGGTTACGAGATCCCGCAACCACCCCAGATCACCGAAAAGAGCTAGCTCTAGCTCGCCACGGCGGACTTCGACGTCCAGGTGGCCCAGTCGAACGCCCAGTCGTAGTAGTCGCCGTCCGACGCCTGCAGCTGCTGCGAAGACCCGACGACCTCGACCGGGTCACCGATCATCGTGAGGTCGTAGAACGTCTTCGCGTTGGCGCCGGACAGGTTCGCGCAGCCGTGCGAGACGTTCGCCTTGCCCTGCGACGGGATCGTGCCGTTGTTCTCGTGCACGAACTCGCCGTTCTGCGAGATGAGCACGGCCCAGGTGACCGGGACGTCCTTGTAGCCGAAGGTCGGGTTGGACATCTTCCGCGAGGCTTCCTTCTGCTGGACGACGTGGATGCCGCCCTTGGTCTCGGCCCGCTTGTCGCTCTCCATCCCGTACGACGCCGGGAAGTCGTGCAGCAGCGCGCCGTCGCGGTAGACCTCGAACCGGTGCGTCTGCGTGTTCGCCTTGGCGACCAGCGCGCGGTCGGCGATCTTGAACTGCACGTGGACGTCCTCGGCACCGTAGGCGCCGCCCCCGAACGGCACCCCGTACACGTCGACGTCGACCGACACCTCGGTGTTCGGCTTGAAGTACTCGCGCGGCCGCCAGTGCGCCTCGCGGTCCGACAGCCACGCCCACGCGCCCTCGGTCGGCACGGACGTCTTGACCGTCATGGCCTTCTGCACCGCCGCCTTGTCCTGCACCGGCGCGCTGAAGGTGACCTTGACCGGCATCGCGATGCCGTAGGTCTGGTGGTCGCCGACGTTCACCGACGCGCTGGTGAGCCGCTGCGGCTTCACCGTGCGGAACGACCCGGCGACCGGCACGTCCGCGCCGTCCCGGCCCTTGGCCGAGCCGGACCACGTGTAGGCCTTGCCGTAGCCCAGGTCCTCGGTCGCCACCCACCGGTCACCGGTGAGCTCCCCCTGCACGACCCTGCCGTCGGCACCCGTGAGCGCGACGGCGGTGAGCGCGCCACCCGTCACGCCGACCTGGAAAGGTCCAGACGGACTGACGGCGTCACCCGACTCGGGCGTCACGCTGAGTGCCGCCTTCGCCTTGTCCTCCACGACCGGAGCAGCCGGCGCCGACGGTGCGTCGGGCGCGGCGCTGCAAGCGGTCAACCCCAGCAGTACAGCCAAAAACAGTGGCCGGAACACGTGCTCTCCCCCAGTTCCCCTCGTCCAACGCTGAGAGGACGCGCGGGGGCGCGGCTCGTTGCTCGACGAAACGCGATCACCCGCTCGGACCAGCGGGTTTCCCCCTGTTGAGGCACTGAACCGACCAGTAATGACCTGTAGTGCTATGACCAATCACACGTTAGGCTGACCCGCGCAGGCCGTGGTTTCTGTGTTCGTGCTTCACACGCTCGCGGAACGACACGCGGGCGTGCTGTGCGCTCTCATCCCGAGCGAACTGACCGCCCCCGGGACGGCCGGGGTTGCACGGTGCAGCCCCAAGCTTTCCTGCGATGGAGGCAGGTACATGGCACAGGGCACTGTCAAGTGGTTCAACTCCGAGAAGGGCTTCGGCTTCATCGCCCAGGACAACGGCGGCGCAGACGTCTTCGTCCACTACTCGGAGATCCAGGGTCAGGGTTTCCGGACCCTGGAGGAGAACCAGCGCGTGGAGTTCGAGGTGGGCCAGGGCACCAAGGGTCCGCAGGCGCAGAACGTCCGCGCGATCTGATCTGTTTTCGCCGCAACTGCAGTCATACGTGAGAAGGACCCTCTGCCGGGCTCGGCAGAGGGTCCTTCCTCGTTCAGGGCGTGCGACTCACTGGCCGCGCTGACGCGCTTCCCACTCCAGTCGCTGCATGACCCACTCCGTGGCGAGAGCCTGCGGGGAGGTCTGGCGCTCCGCGGCGAGCTCCTTGAGCTGCTCGTTCGCCATCAGCTGCAACCGCAGCTGGTACACCTGGGCGCTGCCGAAGCCCGAGGCGGTGGTCTCGTTGTCCGAGTCCGGGGCCAGGGCGGCCAGGTAAGAGGTCAGCTCCTCGTCGGGCAGCGACTCCGTCTGCGGTGCGTCCGCGGGACGGTGACGGCCGGACTTGGAGCGTCCGAGGGATCCGATAGGCACCGGAACACGATAACGGCTCGGTCACGCCAGCCAAACCCCTGTGCCCCGGGTCACCCCGGACGTGTCGCGGATGCCCACGCAGAGTGGGTGTTCGTCATACGACGCACGAGGCGGGAAAGTGGGACCGATACCGGGTTCCGGACGTGGAGAGGCCCCCGCGCCAGGGGGAGGAACGCGGGGGCCGGAGGGGATCTCCACAGGCGCTGACCGGGGGTGTGTCAGCTTTTGGATTGTTGCACGCTCACGTTGCCGTTGGGGAGTGTTCGCCGGGAAGATTCTTACGCCTCCGATGGACGGAATCCCCGCAGCCGCAAGCTGTTGCTGACGACGAACACGCTGCTGAACGCCATCGCGGCTCCCGCGATCATGGGGTTGAGCAGTCCGAGTGCCGCGAGCGGAAGTCCAGCGACGTTGTAGGCGAACGCCCAGAAAAGATTCCCCTTGATCGTGCCCAAGGTCTTGCGGGACAACCTGATCGCGTCCGCGGCCACGCGCAGGTCGCCGCGCACGAGGGTCAGGTCGCTCGCCTCGATCGCCACGTCGGTGCCCGTTCCCACGGCCAGCCCGAGGTCCGCCGCGGCCAACGCCGGCGCGTCGTTCACGCCGTCGCCGATCATCGCCACGACCCGGCCCCGCGCCTGGAGGTCGCGCACCGCGGCGACCTTCTCACCTGGCAGTACGTCGGCCACGACCTCGTCGATGCCGACCTCGGCGGCCACCGCCGCGGCCACCGACGCGTTGTCACCGGTCAGCAGCACCGGGTGCAGACCGAGCTCCCGCAACGACCGGATCGCCCGCGCCGACGTCGGTTTCACGACGTCCGCCACGGCGACGAGTCCGACGACCTCGTCGTCGAAGGAAACGGCGACAACGGTTCGATCGGCGTGCGCGGCGGCCGCCGCGGTCAATTCATCGGGAACGGAAACCTCGCGCACCCGGCCGACGGCAACGCGCCGTCCTTCGACCACTCCGCTGACGCCGATGCCGTCCGTGGAAAGGAACTGAGAAACGGGAAGCACTTCCGCGACTTCGCGCACGATCGCCGCCGCGATCGGATGTTCCGACGCGTTCTCGACGGCCGCGGCGAAACGCAGGACGTCGTCGCGCGGCACGCCGTCGACCGCGATCACGTCGACCACCGTCAGCCGTCCGGTCGTGACCGTGCCGGTCTTGTCGAGCACCACGGTGTCCACGCGCCGCGTCGACTCCAGCACCTCCGGGCCCTTCACCAGGATGCCGAGCTGGGCGCCGCGGCCGGTGCCGACGAGCAACGCCGTGGGGGTCGCGAGGCCCAGCGCGCACGGGCAGGCGATCACCAGCACCGCGACCGCCGTCGTCACCGCGAACTCCAGCGGCCTGCCCGCGAGGAGCCACCCGCCGAACGCCAGCAGTGCGACCACCACGACGACCGGGACGAACACGGCCGACACCCGGTCGGCCAGCCGTTGCACCTGAGCCTTGCCCGCCTGGGCCTGTTCGACCATCCGCGCCATCCGCGCGAGCTGGGTGTCCGCGCCGACGCTGAGCGCCTCGACGACCAGCCGGCCACCCGCGTTGACGGTCCCACCGACGACCGGGTCGCCGACGCCGACCTCCACCGGGACGGACTCGCCGGTGACCATCGAGCTGTCCACGGCCGAGCTGCCCTCGACCACTGCGCCGTCCGTGGCGATCCGCTCACCCGGACGGACCACGAACCTCTCGCCGGCCCGGAGCTGGCCGATGGGGACGCGGGTCTCCACGCCGTCGCGCAGCACCGCCACGTCCTTCGCCGCCAGCGCGAACAGCGACCGCATCGCCGCACCCGCGCTGCGCTTCGACCTGGCCTCCAGCCAGCGGCCGAGCAGCAGGAACACGGTCACGCCGACCGCGACCTCCAGGTAGATGTCGCCGGAGGTGGTGGGCCGGGGGAGCAGGCTGAACTCGTGCCGCATGCCGATGACGCCGGCCTCGCCGAACACCAGTGCGTAGAGCGACCACAGGTACGACACCGTGACGCCCATCGACACGAGCGTGTCCATGGTGCTGGCGCCGTGCCGCGCGTTGACGACGGCCGCGCGGTGGAACGGCCAGCCGCACACCCACACGACCACGCTCGTCAACGCCAGCGCGACCCACTGCCACACGGGGAACTGCAGCGCCGGGACCATCGACACGACGACCACCGGCACCCCGAGCACCGCGGCCAGCGCGAACCGCAGCCCCAGCTCACCGGACTCGTCCGGTGTCTCCGGCCGCGGCTCCGCCGCGTCGTACCCCGCCGCGCGCACCGTCGACACCAGGTCGTCCACGCGCAGGTTGTCCGGGAACTGAACGCTGGCCTTCTCCGTCGCGTAGTTCACGGTGGCGGAGACGCCGTCGAGCCTGTTCAGCTTGCGTTCCACGCGCCTCGCACAGGAGGCGCAGGTCATGCCGCTGATGGACAGCTCGACGTGGCGGGGCTCGGTCGTCGTCATCAGGCGACCTGGTACCCGGCCTCGGTGACGGCGGCGACGACCTCGGACCGGTCGAGCTCGCGGTCGCTCGTGACGGTGACCGCGCCGGTCTCCAGGACGACGTCGACACCGGTGACGCCGGCAACCTCGGTCAGCTCCTCCGTGACGGAGCTGACGCAGTGGCCGCAGGTCATGCCGGTGACGGTGTAGGTGGAGGTGACGGACATCGGAGCCTTCTCTCTGTCTGCGGAGCTCCGATTCTATACCCCCCTGGGGTAAGTGGCCTACTCAGGACTCCCGGGATCGGGCTGGTCCGGCTCCTGGTTCTGCGTGGTCTTGTCCAGGCCCTGGATGTTCTTCTCGATCTGGTCGACCAGGTCGTCGAGTCCGGCGAGCATCTTGTCGAGCTCGGCCATCCGCGAACCGAACGCGGACTCGATGTCGGCGTCGATGGTGTTGACGTCGATGCCGCTGATGGCCCTGAAGATCGCCTCCTGGTCCACCGAAGGTGGTGGCTGCGGCGCGTTTTGGCCCTCTGCTTCGAGGGAAGGCTCCGGCGTGGGGTCGGTCATCGGTCCATCATCCCTTGGTCAGTTCTCCACGAGGCAGGCGCCGCACCAGTACGGAAAGTAACGCTGGGTGCCGGTGGAATCACTCTGCGGGGGGCTGCGGCTGTTGTCCCAGGTCGCTTAGCCTCGCGGCCACACCTCAAGTCGGGGAGGGTGCTATGAGCGGGTCACTGGAAGTGCGGAAGTTCCTGTTCACACAGGACGAGAGCATGTCGCGGCAAGGCGGGCCCAGCGTGCCCGCCCAGCGCAGCGGAGAGCCTTCGCGGATCTCCGACGATCAGGTCCACCGGGCGAGGCTCGCCGTCGCGCGGAGTGCCCTCGGAACCGAGGACTGCCGGATGCTGCTCGACATGCTGGGGCTGTCACCGGGCGACGACGGCGGGACGCCACCCGTGCAGCGGTGAGGCGGGTGCGGACGAGGAAACGGCCCTGACGCGAGACGCGCACCCCCCGGAGCGCGTCTCCCGGAACAGGGCCGCATCCCGAAACATACCCACGGGTCTCTTTCGCGGCAACGGCTAACCTTGACCCATGCCCCAGCAGGACCGGGCGTATGCGACAAGGGAGGCGATCCTCCTGGCGGCGGCCGAGGAGTTCGACCGCCTCGGCTACGACCGCACGTCGCTGACCGCCGTGCTCGCGCGCGCCGGCCTGACCAAGGGCGCCTTCTACTTCCACTTCCCCTCCAAGGAAGCGGTGGCGGCCGCGCTGATCGAACGCCAGGGCGAGCTCTGGGCCGAGGTGCGGGAGACGTGGCGCGCCCGCGGGGCCGATCCGTTGACCGCTCTGCACGGCATGTTCGTGGAGTCGGCCGACCGGATGGCGGCGGACGTGGTGCTGCGCGCGGGCGTGCGGCTGAACGCCGACCGCGAGATCGGCTATCCGGGCGTCCCGAGCACCCACGTCATGTGGGAGAAGCTCATCGGCACCTACCTGGCCGACGCGGCCGACCGCGGGCACCTGCTCCCCGGCGTCGACCCGGAGGCCGTCGCGCGGACCCTGTGCGGTGCCGCTCTCGGCGCGCGGCTCATCTCCTCGGCGACGACGTCCTGCGCCGACTTCCCCGACCGGATCCGCGAGGTTCTCGGGCACGTTCTGCCCTGCGTCGCGACGGCCGGCTGGAAGTTGCCTGGATCACAAAGTGCGTCTGAAGGGCCCATCAGGCCGTGAACAGGCATTTGTTGATCTGGGCGATGTGCTCCGGAAGCGGGTTTGAGCAGGTCAACGCATAAGTGGGACCCCCGTTTTGGAGGTGCGTGGACCTATGGCATATGCTTACGATGCTTCCAGAGACCAGCTAGTCCCCATCATCTAGCGGCCTAGGATCCCGCCCTTTCAAGGCGGTCGCGCGGGTTCGAATCCCGTTGGGGGCACGCAGTGAAAAGCAGTAGATGCAGTACGGTAAGGTAGCACCAAGCAAGGCCCAGTGGCGCAGTTGGTTAGCGCGTCGCCCTGTCACGGCGAAGGTCGCGGGTTCGAGTCCCGTCTGGGTCGCTTCTAGTTCTCATGGCCAGGTAGCTCAGTTGGTACGAGCGACCGCCTGAAAAGCGGTAGGTCGGCGGTTCGACCCCGCCCCTGGCCATCCTACTTAGAGCAGTGCAGAGAAGAAGGCCTCCGGCACGCCGGGGGCCTTCTTCTTTTTCGCGAGTTCTCGCCATTCCCGCTCGTGCGAAATCCGCGTGTTCGCGGTTCGGCCGATAATGGCGGCCGTGAAGCTGCTGCCCGTCACTCCTTCCGGTGCACATGTCGCCTATCTCGACGTCGGCGCCGGCGAACGCGCGTTCGTCTACATCGGCGGCCTGGGACTTGCGAGCACCGTCACGTTCGCTCCGGTCATCGGCCACCCCGCGCTGGCCGGCTGTGGCCGGCACGTTCTGGTCGACCTGCTGGGCAGCGGGTGGAGCGACCACGACGACGCGTTCTCGCACACGATCGACGACCACGCGGACGTGGTCGCGGCGGTCGTCGAAGCGCTCGGGCTCCGCTCGGTCGTGCTCGTCGGGCACTCGCTCGGCGGGTCGGTCGCGATCAGCCTGGCGGCACGGCGTCCTGACCTGGTCGGTGAGCTGGTCGTGGCCGAGCCGAACCTCGACCCCGGCGTCGGGACGATGTCGGCGCGGATCGCGGGCTTCGACGAGGACACCTTCGCCGCGAGCGGGATGCGGGCCATGATCGACGCGGAGGACTCGCCCGTCGGACTGCGGACGTTGCGCCGCTGGTCACCTCGCGGTCTGCACCGGACCGCGGTGTCGTTGCTGGCCGAGCGGCCGGCCACGTTCCGCGCGCAGCTGACCGCGCTGTCCATGCCGAAGCGCTACATCTCCGGCGAGCTCGGCGGCGAGGACCTCGACGCGTTGCGCGCGACCGGGTGCGACGTGCGCGTCGTGCCCGCTGCCGGGCACCTGATGATGGACGACGACCTGGACGGGTTCGTCGCGCTGCTCGTCAGGTAGAGATTCGGACGATCGCCTGGTCGTCGTGCGTCTTGTAGCGCGGCCAGCGCCGGTGGTCCGCGTCGTCGCGTTCGGCTTCCCGGACCCGGTCGAGGACGTCGCCCAGCGACAGCTCCGCGAGGTCCTCCCAGGAGAAGAGCCCGTACTCGGAGACCCCGCACGAGACGCCGTCGGTCAGGGCGACCACCTTGCGCACCTCGGCCCTCGGCCAGCTCGCCGTGACGGCCCGGTGCCCCGCGGCGGGATCGGCCTCGGCGACCCACCACCCGTCCGGCTTGTTCTTCCACGCCAGGATGTCCGGCTGCGAGCGCAGGTCCGCCAGGCGGGTGTCCTCGAGGACGCGGGTCGTCCGTCCGAACACGACGACCGGGGTGTCGCACAGGACGAGCGCGTCGATCGTCTCGTCGTCCCACCGCACGATCGACGCGGTCGACGACGGCGAGTCGCCGGGCACCAGGCCGTGCGCTTCTGCGAGGTTCGCGATGGCCCGTGCCAGGACCTCGGTCAGCGGCGTCGTGGCGTCGAGCAGGCGGACGAGCTCGTCGGCCAGTTCCGTTGCGTACCAACCGCCGTTGCGCTCGGGTGGCCTCCGTGACGTGACGCCGTCGAGGACGACCACGGCGTTCGAGGTGACCCGGATCCGGTCCTCGGACACCCGCCCCGGCGCCGCCTGCTCGGCGGTCTCGATCTTCACATCCCCAACCTAGCCGTCAACTTCGGTTGACGGATCGGCGTTGTCAACGTACGTTGACACCATGACTGAAGCGACGGATCTCGCCACGGCGGCAGGAGACCGCGACCCGAAAGTCGGGTTGCGGGCCGTCACCGCGCTGCGGCGACTTTTGGAACACCTGGAAGCGGTCCAGGTCCGCAGCGCGCGGGCCCAGGGCTGGTCGTGGCAGGACATCGCGGCGGAGCTCGGGGTCTCTCGCCAGGCGGTGCACAAGAAGCACGGGGGTCGATGATGATCGCGGAGCGGTTCACCAGGGAAGCCCGGGAGGCGGTCAAGACCGCCGTGCGGGAAGCGGAACGGGTGCACGCCGGCGAGGTGGGCGTGGAGCACCTGCTGCTGGCGTTGCTCGACGCCCCGGTGCTGGCGGGGTTCGACCTGCCGCGCGAGGAGCTGGACACGGCGTTCCGGGACTACCGGCGCAAGGGCGGGCTGACCAAGGCCGACGCGGAGGCGTTGCGGGGACTGGGGATCGACGTCGACCAGGTGATCGACTCGGTCGAGCAGTCGCTCGGCGCCGGCGTGCTGCGGGCGGGGCCGCGCAGGCGCTGGTTCGGGATGCCGCTGGAGGCGGACTTCAAGAAGGCGCTGGAGAAGTCGCTGCGCGAGTCGCGCGACCTCGGCCACAACTACCTGGGCAGCGAGCACATCGTGCTGGCGCTGTTGCAGGGCAGGGGGATCGTGGCCGAGGTGCTGACGGAACGGGGCGTCACGTACGAGGAGATCCGCAAGCGGGCCGCGAGCGCTCGCGCCACGTGAGCGCGGGCAGGAACAGCTGCGAGAGCGGGCCGATGCCGAGCGCGTAGAGGATCGTGCCGATGCCGACCGTGCCGCCCAGCAGCCAGCCGGAGCCGAGCACGACCAGCTCGACCACGGTCCTCGTCACGCGCAGGGACACGCCCGTGCGCCGGCAGAAGCCGGTCACCATGCCGTCGCGCGGGCCCGTGCCGAGACGTGAGCCGACGTACGCGGCGAACGCGACGGCGTTCAGCACGATGCCCAGCGTCATGAGGGCGATCCGGGGCAGCAGGCCTTCCGGCGCGGGCAGGATCGCGAGCGTGACGTCGACGCTGACGGCGATGAGCACGACGTTGCCGATCGTGCCGATGCCCGGCTTCTGCTTCAGCGGGATCCACGTCAGCAGCACCAGCACGCCGGTGATCGCGGTGATCAGGCCGAAGCTCAGCCCGGTGCGCTTCTCGAGCCCTTCGTGCAGCACGTCCCACGGGTTCAGGCCGAGGGTCGCGCGGATCTGCATCGCCATGCTCGCGCCGTAGAGCCACAGACCTGCGAAGAGCTGGCTGAGACGGCGGGCGGGGGCAACCCGGACGGATACCTGGTCGAGTGCGGTCAACGTGGCCATGTGGCCATACTGCGCCTTGATTGGCCTGGTAATCCATAGCCAATTCGGGATAATTGGCTGCATGCTCCCACCAGGTGGACGTATATCGGGTGTCCGGCTTGAGAAACTGCTCGGGTCGTGGCGCCGGGGGATCCCCCGGCAGTGCTCGGCCGACCTCGTCGCGGCGATGAAACTGCTGGTCGCGGACGGCCGGCTGCCCGTCGGCACCCGGTTGCCGTCCGAGCGCGAGCTCACCGAGGTGCTGCCGGTGAGCCGAACCACGATCACCGCGGCGTTCGACCAGCTGCGTGCCGAGGGGGTGGTGCAGTCGCGGCGCGGGGCCGGGTCGTGGATCAGCGGACCCGTCGGGGCGGGGGGTGGCATCACCGTCGCCGACGACACGCTGATCGACCTGTCCCGCGCCGCGCCTGCCGCGCTGCCGTCGGTGCGGCACGCGATGGACGTCGCGGTCGCGCAGATGCCCGAGCACCTCGCGTCCCACGGGTACGACGAACGGGGGCTGCCGCTGTTGAGGCAGCGGATCGCGGACCGGTACGCGGCTCGCGGACTGCCGACGTCGCCCGACCAGATCGTGGTGACCTCGGGCGCGCAGCACGCGTGGGCGCTGGTGCTGCGGCTCTTCGTCGGGCCGGGCGACCGGGTGCTGGTGGAGCAGCCGAGCTACCCCAACGCGCTGGAGGCCGTGCGGGCGTCGTTCGGGATCCCCGTTCCGGTGCCGATGCTGAGCGACGGCTGGGACGTGGACGGGTTCGAGGCCGCGCTGCGGCAGGCGGGTCCCCGGCTGGCCTACCTGATCCCCGACTTCCAGAACCCCACGGGACTGCGGATGTCGTCGGAGTCCCGGGAGGCGCTCGCGGCCGTGCTGCGCAAGGCGCGCACCCCGCTGGTCGTCGACGAGACCCTGGTGGAGCTGTCGCTGGACGGCTCGCCGGACCCGCTGCCGATGGCCGCGTTCGGCGGCGACTCGGTGGTCACGCTGGGGTCAGCGAGCAAGTCGCACTGGGGCGGGCTGCGGATCGGGTGGATCAGGGCGTCGTCCGAGGTCGTGCACCGGCTGCTGTCGACGCGGGCCGGAATCGACCTGGGCACGCCGGTGTTCGAGCAGCTGGTGATGGCCGCGCTGCTGGAGTCGCCGGAAAGCGTGCTGGGGCAACGGCGCGAGGGGGCGCGGGCGCAGCGGGACGTGGCGGTCGCGGCGCTGCGGGAACACTGTCCACAGTGGAGCTTCGACGTGCCGGTCGGTGGGCTGGGCATCTGGTGCGCCCTCGACGGGCCGGTGAGCACGCGGGTCGCCGTCATGGCGCAGAACCACGGCGTGCGGCTCGTCCCCGGTCCCCGGTTCGCGGTGCACGGGGGTTGCGAGCAGATGCTCCGAGTGCCGTACACGCAGTCGCCCGAAGTGTTGCGGGAAGCGATCGGCCGTTTGGGTGTGGTGGCTGCATCCGTTGCGGGTACTGGGTTTCCGGCGGACGCCGACCTGTCGCTGCCGGTCGCGTGAGACACGTCGGCCCGGTCTCCCGCAGCGGTGGAGACCGGGCCGACGAACTTGCCAACGAGAGGCCTGCGGCGGGGAACGTCCCAGGGATTGACGTCCCCCGTCCGCAGGTTTCCCGTGTGGTCCGAGACTGCGGGGCAGCGCGGCACTCGGACCAGACCCGACCTGCCAGGGCGCGGTTGGCAGGTCAGGAAGACTGGGTTCCTTGCGTACAACGGGAAATTCGGTGAGGAGTTACTGGCGCGACGGAACGAGACGGTCACAAATCGCGCAGAGGGCAGACCTGTCCTGTCGGACTCAGTCGGGTGACGTTGCGGGAAGGCCGGGAATGCTGCCCGGAACAGTGCCGTCGCGACGCTCCTCGACCGACCACGTGGTGGCAGGGAAGAGCGAGTTCTGCGACGTCAGGACGGCGAGCACGCCTCGCGTGCCGCCGGAGTTGTCGGTGTGGCCGGACGCCGCGGAGGCCGTCGCGACGACGGGTGCCTGCTGCTGCGCAGGCAGCGGGGCGTCAGGTCCGGGGGTGTTCCAGGTGAGGTCGCTCACCGGCGTGGGCTCGGTCTTCGCGGGCGCGGGAGGCGGCGGCAGGTCGGGCAGCAGCTGCACGACGTGCTTGACCGCGACGACGGGCGGTGCGGGTGGCGGCGGAGGTGGAGGGGCCGGCAGCTCGGCGGCGAGCTTCGCGGCCTTGCGGGCGGCGCGGACCTCGGCCTTGGCCTTGACCACCTCGGGCGGCGCCTGGTTCGACACGCTGCCGGACCGCGTGATGCCCTTCGTGCCGCCGCTGAAGTCGAGGACCGGGCCCTCGTCCTGCTCGGGCTCGCCGGAGTCGGGCTCGGGTTCGGGTTCGGCCTGGGACGGCAGGACGACGACCGGCGGGACGAGTTTCGCCGGTTCGTGGCGGTCGACCACCGTCGCGACGAACGTCTGAGCCCAGCCGGCGGGATCGTCCAACAGCGACGGTGCCGCGGCGGCATCGCCGGTCTCGGAAGTGCTCGCGGGTTCGGCGGTGCTCGCGGATTCGGTGGTGCTCGCGGTCGTGGAGGTGCTCGCCGGGGTGGAGGTGGCCGTGGAGGCGATCTCGACGGCCGGCGGTGCGACGTCGGGACTGGCGGACGCGGTCGTGCCGCCCAGGAACCAGGCGGCGGCGGTCAGTCCGCCGAGCGCAGCGGTCCGCAGCAGCAGTGCGACAGCCCCACCACTCACCACAGGATCACCACCCGTCCACCGTTCGGGTCACCGCCAACGCGAAGCGCGGTCGGAGGTCGACGTTGAGCTATTCCTAGCACTGGTGAGTGGCTTTGCGAACAACCTCGGCGCGAAACACTCGGAAGGGCGGCGACGTGCGGCTGTCCGTGTCGCCCCGGCCGGGTGCGAACACCGTCAGTGTCGACACCGGATCGAGTGACATCGCCGCCTCGGTCCCGTGTGGACCGTGTCGCGGCGCGGGATGGTGTCCGATGTGGACGCGCCCAAGCTGGTCAACAGCCTCTCTGAGCTGGCCGATCGCGCCGCCCGTGCGCTCGGCCCGGTACACGTGCACGATCGGGCGGGCCCGAACGAGTGCTTGGTCCGTTCGGGGGAGCTGGTGGTGCTGCCGAAGGACGCACCCACTGTGCGCAAGCGCTTGCGTGGCACTTATTCGCATGAGGAGATGGTTTCGGGCGCCGTCCGCATGTTCGTGAAAACGCCCGATCGGGTACGAGTTGTGGACATCGCCCGCGAGGTCGGCGCCGCGCCGAACCACGTCCACCTCGCCTGCCCGATCATGATCGGCACCTCCCGCCCGGTCGTCGGCACGCGCCTGCCGGAGCTGCTCGGCGAGGGGGTCGTCGCGTTGCTCGACACCCCTCTCGACGCCCCGCACGGTTCGTTGGTCGCCGGAGTGCTCCGCCACCACGGCGCGGTGGTCCGCCCGTTCCCGGTGCTGAGCCCGTCGGGGTTCGGCGACGACCTGACCCTCGCCGCCGCCCTGCGCGCGACCCGCGACCTGCCGGTGGTGCTGGTCGCGTCCGGCACGTACACGTTCGACGACGAATGCCCGCCGGTGCTGGCCGCCTGCCCCGCGAACGTGGTGGCCGCGGCGGGCAACGGCGGGTCGTCGCGCCCGTGGTGGCCCGCGGCCCTCCCCGTCGTCACGGCCGTGGGTGCGGCAGCTCCGTTCTCGGGTCACGGGCCGTGGGTGGACGTGGTCGTCTCCGGTGTCGACGTGCCGGCGTCGGTGGGGTCGTCGCAGCTGCTGTGCACCGGCACGTCGTTCGCGGCCGCGCTGCACGCCGCGACCCTGGTGCCTGTGCCGTAGCAGCTGAACCCCAGGTGGGCGACGGCCCTGGCGGCCTCCGCGGGGTGGTCGATCCTGTCGTGGACTTCGGCCATGGCCTTCCCGACCAGCGCGTCCGGCACGGGCAGAACGCTCGCGAGCACGGCCTTGGTGCCCGCGTCGAGGAACGCCCTGGCGAGTCCCGACTCGCACGCCGACAGGATGACGACCTCGGGCGGGTTCCTGATCCTGGCGATGTCGTAGCCGTAGAGCGGGCCGTCCTCCAGTTCGAGGTGGGAGAACAGCGGGTTCTCGGGGTGGACGTGCCCGTGGGCCGCGATGTGCGCGATGCCCGCGCCTTCGAGTCCCCGGAGCGTCGACTCCACAGTGGACTCGACGATCCTTCCGCCGTGTTCGCGTTGCAGCGCCTTGACTTCCCCGTGAGTCAGCCTCGGTCCGTCGACCCACACGCGTTCGCCGTGCGACTGGGGAGGACGCCAGTGCCGCAGCGACGGGATGACGTGCACGCGAGGGCGGAAGGCCGCCCAGGGCATGCCGTGCAGCGCGCCGTCCGGGATCACCACGAGCTCGTCGGCGTCGGGGAGCAGGTCCAGCACGGGGACGGGCCGGCCGGCGGCGACCGCCAACCTGCTCTCCCGCACCAGTCCCGCCGGGTCGGGCAGCTCGTGGAGCCGGGCACGTCCGTCGACGACCGTGACGGCCCGCGTCCGTCCTCCGTGGACCACGAAGCTGACCAGCGGCAGGTCCGGCAACACTGCCTCGCCCGCGCCGGCACGAGGTCCTGCCGCGAGCGACAACCTGCGGACGTTCTTCTCCAGCGCTTCCAGCGGCAGCCCGAACGCCCGCGCCCTCCTCAGTTCGGTGAGCGCTCGGGCGAGGCCGGGGTCGTCGGGCGGCAACGGCGTCGAGGTGCGGTGCCGTTCCGACCAGCGCAGCACCTCGCGCGCGGTCCGGGCCAGGCTGAGCGCGTGGCCCGTGAGCTCCCGGCGCGGCCAGTCGCCGTGGTGCTCGTCGAGCACCTTGAGCCCGGCCCGGCACGCGGCCAGCGCACCCCGCCGGTCCGACCGCCGCGCCTGCGCGAGCCACCCGAGCGCCCGCGTCTGCACCGGCCCGCGGAACCGGTGCGCCGCGACGGCGTCGAGCTCCCCGGCAGCGAGTTGGAACTCGACGTCCCGGCCGCCCAGCTTGAGCGCCGGTTCCGGGTCCCCGTCCCGCAACGCGCACCGCGCGCTCAGCACCGCCAGCTCGGGCACGTGCCGGTTGCACCGCCGCAGCAGCTCGACGGCGGGCGCCAGCACCCGACGCGCCTCCGTCGTGAGCCCGGCAGCGAGCAGCGCCTCGGCCCGGTCGACGAGCGCTTCCGGTTTGCTGGTGGAGTCGAGCCCGGCCTTCGCCGCCTCCTCGTACCGGCGGAGCGCGAGCGGGAGGTCGCCGGCGAGCATCGCGACGAACCCCCTGTTGTGCAGGCACATCGCCGCACGCCCCGGCTCGCCGATGGCCAGCAGCACCGTCTGCGCGTTCCGGAAGTCGGCCTCCGCCTTGGCCAGCCGGCCGGCGTTGCAGCGGGCGATCCCGCGTCCGACCAGCGCGTTCGCCAGCCACCGCTCGTCGCCGCACCTCTTCAGCTCCCTGATCACCGCCGTCAGCTCCGCGATCGCCAGCCGCGGTTCGGCCGCCAGGTGCAGCCCGCGCAGGCACCGAGCCCTGGCCAGCTCCCGGCCGCGCAGGTGCGGCGTGGCCAGGTCGAGGTGCCGCAGGCTCTGCCTGCGCCGCCCGCGATCCAGCTCGATCCACGCGAGCGTGAGGTGGAACCGCGCCTCCCCGACGAGCCGCAACCCGCGCCGCGCGAGCCGGGCGGCGACGTCGAGGTGACCGAGCTCGACGTGGGCGATGCTCAGATCGTGCAACGCGTCCGCACGCTGGGCTTTCGTGCCGCGGACCTCGGTACGGTCGATGGTGGCGCGCGGATCGGCGCTGGCGCTCATGCGACGAACCACCCCGTGGTCAGGCCGAGGCCGGGCACGGTCACACACACCGGTCCCGGCTGGACCTCGGCGCGGAACCAGCCCTCG
>NZ_DASVFL010000354.1:0-13031 GCF_036380075.1 Lentzea sp.
CGCAACGACCGATCAGGAGACGACAACACCAACTCCACAGCGTCCCGACGGAACGACTCCGGATAACTCGACGCACCAGGCACAACAACATCCTCTCCCCTGACAACAACCGCTGTCAGGGATCAAGATGTCCGGACCTCAGGGACAACTCCACGCTTTTCGTCGAGTTGACACCCCTCCTCACGTGTGGCTCGCTCTGCCCGGTTCGAGACGGGACCACCCCACCCGAACCGCACCACCCACGCAACAGCAAGCCGCCCAACGCAACAGGCGTGCCATCAACCCGCGAACGGCGCCGGCCCGGTCTTTGATCAGCTGGCGGGGTCCGGGGCGGAGCCCCGCGCCTGAAACAGGAACCCGATCACTCCTCCTCACCCCCGCCCTTCCCGCCCTCCCCCTTACCAGAACCACGCCGCCGATTGAGCCCCAAAACATCCAAAGCCGAAACCAGATCATTGGCCACCAAAGCCCGAACCCCCTCCGGCAAGGGCCCGTGATCCGGCGGCACCAAAGCCTTCTTGAACCCCAGCCGAGCAGCCTCCTGCAGCCGCTTCCCCACCCCGTTGACCCGCCGGATCTCCCCCGCGAGCCCAACCTCCCCCAGCACCACCAAATCAGCAGGCAACGCGATCTCCCGCTCAGCAGAAGCCACCGCCAACACCACGGCGAGATCAGCCGCAGGCTCCACCAACCGCATCCCGCCGACGGTCGCCGTGAAGACGTCCTTCTGGAACAGGTTGACCTTGCCGCGCTTCTCCAGCACCGCCAGTGCCATGGAGATCCGCGCGGAGTCCAGCCCGCTGACCGCGCGCCGGGGCGCGGGCAGGTTCGTCTTGGCCACCAACGCCTGCACCTCCCCGAGCATCGGGCGCTTGCCCTCGACGATCACCGTCACGCAGGTGCCCTCGACGGCCTTCTCGCGGCGCGTCAGGAACAGCCCCGACGGGTCCGGCACGCCGACGATGCCGTCGTCGCGCAGCTCGAAGCAGCCCACCTCGTCGGCGGCGCCGTAGCGGTTCTTGATGCCCCGCAACAACCTCAGCGACGAGTGGCGGTCGCCCTCGAACTGGAGCACGACGTCGACGAGGTGCTCCAGAACCCGCGGCCCCGCAACGGATCCGTCCTTCGTGACGTGACCGACGAGCACGACCGGCAGGCCGCGTTCCTTGGCCATCGCGATCAGGCCGGACGCCACGGTCCGCACCTGCGTGACGCCGCCGGGCACGCCCTCGACGCTCACCGTCGACATGGTCTGCACGGAGTCGACGATCAGCATCGACGGCTTCACCTGGTCGACCTGGCCGAGCAACGCGCTGAGCTCGCTCTCGGCCGCCAGGTACATCTCGGGGTGCAGGTTGCCGGTGCGTTCGGCGCGCAGCCGCACCTGCCCCGCGGACTCCTCTCCCGTGACGTAGAGGCACCGGCCGTGCGACTCGGCCCAGCGGTGCGCGGTCTCCAGCAGCAACGTCGACTTGCCGACCCCTGGTTCGCCCGCCAGCAGCACGACGGCACCGGGCACGAGTCCGCCGCCCAGGACCCGGTCGAACTCGCTCACACCCGTCGACAGCGCCCGCGCCGACTCGATGTCGACCTCGCCGATGGGCCGCGCCGCCGACGTGGGCGCGCCCGCCACGACACGGGTCACCGACGCCGTGCCGCGTTCCTCGATGCTGCCCCACGCCTGGCACTCGGGGCAGCGGCCGAACCACTTCGCCACCTCGTGCCCGCACTCGGCACAACGGAAGATCGGCCGCGCTGTCTTCGCCACGACGAGAACGGTAGAGCAAGCCACCGACAGAAACGCCGCGCCGCAGGTCAGGCCACGTGCCGAGAAAACTTCGAAGATTTTCGGGCCCGTGTGTCGATCCCGCCCTCGGCTCGTTCGACGCACCAGTGGAAGGACACGACAGCCTGGAGGACACAGTGACCACCGCAACCGCGACCCAGACCCGCAAGTTCGCACTCGGCCGCTACGCCACCGTCGTCACCCGCGTGCTGACCGGCCTGCTGTTCGCCACGACCGGCCTCAACGGCTTCCTGATGTTCATGCCCGCCCCGGACCCCAGCACGATGGCGCCCGACGGCGTCGCGTTCAACACCGCCCTCTACGCCACCGGCTACATGGTCCAGCTGATGTCCGGCGTCCAGCTCGTCGCCGGCGTCCTGCTGGTGGTGGGCCGGTTCGTGCCGCTGGCGCTCGCGCTGCTGGCGCCGGTGGTCGTGAACATCTTCCTGTTCCACGTCTTCCTGGAGCCGAGCGGCATGGTCATGGCGCTGCTGGTGGTCGCCGCCGAGATCGGCCTCGCGTGGGCCTACCGCGACAGGTTCCGCCCGATGCTGCAGGCCTCGTAGCCCGCGCACGAAAAACGCCGCTCCCGTTGCGGGAGCGGCGTTTCGCGCGTTCAAGCCGTGGCTCAGTGGCCGCCGGACTCGCCCTCGACCACGCGCTTGTGGTCGGACGGCGCCACCGGCACCTCCAGCGTCACGGAACCGGCCTTCTCGAACAGGAACGTGATCTTCACCGTCTGCGCGGCCACCACGT
Source organism: Lentzea sp. (assembly GCF_036380075.1). Taxonomy (NCBI): domain Bacteria; kingdom Bacillati; phylum Actinomycetota; class Actinomycetes; order Pseudonocardiales; family Pseudonocardiaceae; genus Lentzea; species Lentzea sp. The sequence goes on from NZ_DASVFL010000354.1 coordinate 2,543, forward strand.
CGCGGTTCAGCTTCTTGAGCGTGCAGCGGATCTGCAGCACCTCGAGGTCCTGGTCGTGCGCGGCCGACGGCGGCACCGACGCGGACGGACGGCCCGAGGACGACGGCGCACCGGAGGACGACGCCGGCGCACCCGAGGTCACCGAGACCGAGGACGACGGAGCGTTCGACGACGAGGGCGCGTTGGACGACGGCGCGTTGGACGAGGACGGCGTCCCGGAGGAGGACGGCACACCCGACGACGTCGGCACCACGGAGGAGGACGCCGAGGGCTTCGTCGGCGCGTGCGAGGCGTCGTACTCCGCACGCAGCGCGTACTGCGCCGGGATGTCCTTCGAGCCCGAGATCTCGGCCTCGCCCTCGGCGGCGTCCGCCTTGATGGACAGCAGCTTGTCCGGCGTCGTGCCCGCGTTGGCGATGACGAACGTCAGCGGCGCGTCCTCACCCTCCTTGTAGCGGTTGCCGTCCGCGGGGAAGGCCAGCATGGCGTTGCGCACCGCGATCGGGCCGGCGTTTCCGCTCGCCCCGTCCACGGCTGCGACCTGGGTGTCGGTCTGGGTGACCTGACCGGCGCTGCAGCCGACCGCGGCCAGGCCCAGGCCTGCGGCCAGCGCTGCCGTCACGACCAACCGGCGAGACACTCCTGAGTTCACGGCTCCAGCGTCCTTCCTAGGGAACAACCACCAGGCAAAGAGCCTAACCGGGGCCCGGAACGAGGACGCGACGTGGTGCCAATCGATCTTGACACCCCCGTACGTTGCACGCGGACAGGTGATTTGTCAACCCCCCGCATGGCCCTGACCAGCACTAACGGATCTTCGAGCGGCGTTCGAAGGGTTGCTGGACGTGTTAGGATGGAGGGAGCGAAAGGGGCAGAGGACACATGGTTTTCAAGGTCGGAGAGACCGTCGTCTACCCGCACCACGGTGCCGCTCTCATCGAAGCAATCGAGACCCGCGTTATCAAGGGCGAGGAGAAGAAGTACCTCGTTCTCAAGGTGGCGCAGGGCGACCTCACCGTTCGGGTTCCCGCTGACAACGCCGAGATCGTAGGCGTGCGCGACGTTGTCGGTCAGGAAGGGCTCGACCGGGTCTTCGAGGTCTTGCGCGCTCCCCACACCGAGGAGCCGACCAACTGGTCTCGGCGGTACAAGGCCAACCTTGAGAAGCTCGCCTCCGGCGACGTGAACAAGGTTGCGGAAGTGGTGCGCGACCTCTGGCGGCGCGAGAAGGATCGCGGGTTGTCCGCCGGCGAGAAGCGGATGCTGGCGAAGGCGCGGCAGATACTGGTCAGCGAGCTGGCGCTGGCCGAGGGTACGGACGAGGACAAGGCCGAGGTTCTCCTCGACGAAGTTCTCGCCACCGCGTCGTAGTTCTTCAACAAAACACATTTAGAGCATCGGATAACGCCGCGAGATGAGTGTTGTCGCGCTCGTTCCTGCGGCAGGGCGGGGTGAGCGTCTGGGCTACGGGATGCCCAAGGCGCTCGTGCCGGTCAACGGAGTTCCGCTGCTGACCCGTGCCGTTCGAGGCCTGTTCGAGTCAGGCCACGTGCATCACGTCGTCATCGCCGCTCCACCGTCCGATGTGGATTCAGTGCACACCGCAACCGCCTCGCTGGCCCCGGCCGGCGGGGCGGTGCACGTGCTTTCAGGGGGTGCCGAACGCACCGACTCGGTGCGCCTCGCCCTCGAACACGCCCTCCGCGTGATCCCGGACACCTCCATCGTGCTGGTGCACGACGCAGCTCGCGCTTTCACACCTCCCCAGGTGATCGCCGACGTCGTGGCCGCCGTGCGCGACGGGCACGACGCCGTCATCCCGGTGTTGCCGGTCGCCGACACGATCAAGCAGGTGAACGAGGTCGGAGTGGTCGTCTCCACGCCTGACCGAGCCGGTCTGCGGGTCGTGCAGACCCCGCAGGGTTTCCGAGCCGAGACTCTCAGGGCCGCCTATCGTTCCGGTATAGCGGCCACCGATGACGCCGGTCTCGTAGAGCAGAACGGTGTCGCGGTCCACACGGTTCCCGGCCACGCGCACGCCATGAAGATCACCACCCCGTTCGACCTCGCGGTCGCGGCAGCACTGTTCAGCGGAGGCCAGGAGTGAGGATCGGCCAGGGCGTCGACGTCCACCCGATCGAGTCAGGCAGGGAGTGCTGGGTCGCCGGCCTGCTGTGGGAGGGCGTGGACGGGTGCGCCGGTCACTCCGACGGCGACGTCGCCTCCCACGCGCTGTGCGACGCGCTGCTGTCCGCGGCGGGCCTCGGTGACCTGGGAGCGGTCTTCGGCACCTCAGACCCGCGCTGGTCGGGCGCGCACGGAGTGGTCCTCCTCACGGAGGTGCGCCGCCTCGTCGAGGAGGCCGGTTACCGTGTGGGAAACGCCACAGTGCAGGTCATCGGCAACGCACCGCGCATCGGCAAGCGCCGCGACGAGGCCCAGAAGGCGTTGTCGGACGCCGTCGGCGGGCCCGTGTCGGTCGCCGGCACCACGACCGACGGCCTCGGCCTGACCGGGCGCGGCGAGGGCATCGCCGCGATCGCGACGGCCCTGCTGGTCAGCGCGAACGACTAGTCCGCTGGGTCGGCACCCTCAGCACGGCGCTGCCGCCGTCGAGGTCCACCCGGCTGCGCGGAGGCGCGGCGTCGCCCTCCTCGTCACGCAGCTGCCGCTCCTCCTTGCGGAACTCCAGCTCGTCGCGCTTGCCGGCCTCGAACGTCGCGCCCAGCTCGCCGATGCCGGCCGTGGACAGCGGCGTGCCCTTCTTCCTCCGCACGAACCTCTCCACCACGGCGAGCACGAACAACGCGACCACCAACGCCGGCAACGACATCGCGAAGAGGAACCCCAGGCTCATGACTGGACAACTCCGGCGCCTGGGGTGTGGTTCCCGCCACTAACATCCCTGTGGTGCCCAAGTACGACGTGTGCCTTTCCTTCGCCGGCGAAGACCGTGACTACGTCGGCGAAGTGGCCCGCCACCTCGCCGAGCTGGGGGTCTCCCGCTTCTACGACACCGACGAGCAGGCCGCCCTGTGGGGTGAGGAGCTCACCGAGTACCTGGACAAGGTCTACCGCGAGGACTCGAGCTTCTGCGTGATGTTCGTGTCCGCGGACTACGTGCGGAAGATCTGGACGATCCACGAGCGCCGTTCCGCGCTCGCCCGCGGTCTGACGGACCCGCACCGGCCGTACGTGCTGCCCGCGCGGTTCGACGACACCCCGGTGCCCGGAGTCCGCCCCAGCCTCGGCTTCATCGACCTGCGCAACCGCACCCCGCGCGAGCTGGCGGTGCTGATCGCGGAGAAGGTCGGCACGCCGGTCGAGCCGGAGCCGGCGGGCTGGGAGTACCAGCTCTTCTCGGACACCGCGGCCATGCACCTGCGCAAGCTGAAGGACAAGCAGCTCAGCCACGAGATGCAGTTCGCGCCGGACGTGCGCATCCTGGCGACCGACACCGAGGCGCACGACTACTACCTGATGCGCACCGGCGTGTTCGACAACATCATCAACGGTGTCGCCGACCTGCTGTCGGCCGGCAAGCAGCAGTGGGCGTTCGGGCCGGCAGGACGCGCGGGCGACCGCGACCGGATCAAGCACCTCGCGGGTCAGTTCGCGAAGTCGTACGAGAGCCTCCTCGACTGGGCCGCGGACCTGCGCGGCAGCTCGACGCCCGCCCGCTACACCGCGCTCTACGCGGCCACGGCGCAGCTGGCCGACCAGCCGCTGAAGCAGGTCGAGGAGTTCTTGGAGCAGCTCGCGGCCGCCGCCGAACGCAACGCCGGTGACCTGCAGCTGACGCTGTCCTACAACAGGGCGCCGGTCGAGGCCGAGCTCAAAAAGGTCCAGACCACCTAGCCGTTCGCCACGTAGAGTCGGGGGCGTGACGACCAGCGCTGCGCTCTTCGACTTCTCCGGCACGCTCTTCCGCCTCGAGCACCCCGGGCTCGGGACCAACGGCGACCTGATGCGGGCCATGACCGCGCCCGTCGGCCTCGCCGACGGCATGGACCCCGAACTGGCCGACGGGTGGCTCCGGCGCGACCTCGACCCCGACGTCCACCGCTGGGTGCACGTGAAGCTGCTCGAAGACGCCCTGGTGCCCGACGCCGAGGACTTCTACGGCCAGCTCGTCCATCCCGACTCCTGGTTCCCGTACCCGGACACCAGGGCGGCGCTGGAGTTCCTGCGGGACGTCCCCGTCGCGATCGTCAGCAACATCGCCTGGGACATCCGGGCCGTGTTCGAGAAGTACGACCTCCTGCACCTCGTCGACGAGTTCGTGCTGTCGTACGAGGAGGGCGTCGTCAAGCCGGACCCGAAGATCTTCACCACCGCATGCGAACGGCTGGGCGTCGATCCCCGCAACGCAGTAATGGTCGGCGACAGCGAGGAGGCGGACGGCGGAGCGGTGGCGATCGGCTGCTCCTTCCGGCTCGTCGATCCGGTTCCGACGAGTGACCGCCCGGATGCGCTACTGGCTGTGGCCCGTACCATTCCCGTGTGAGCCTCCACATCTACGACACCGCGAGCCGGTCCATGCGGGAGTTCCACCCGCAGGTCAACGGAACGGCGTCGATCTACGTGTGTGGGGCGACCGTGCAGGGCGTGCCGCACATCGGGCACGTCCGCAGCGGCCTCAACTTCGACGTCCTGCGCCGCTGGCTCGCCCGCGACGGCGCCGACGTCACGCTGGTCCGCAACGTCACCGACATCGACGACAAGATCCTCACCAAGGCCGCGGAGCACGACCGGCCGTGGTGGGAGTGGGCGTACACGCACGAGCGCGCCTTCGAGGACGCCTACGACGCGCTGGGCTGCCTGCCGCCGTCGTACGCGCCGCGCGCCACCGGCCACGTCACGCAGATGGTCGAGCTGATGGACCGCCTGATCGAGAAGGGCCACGCCTACGACGTCGACGGCGACGTCTACTTCGACGTGCGCTCGTTCCCCGAGTACGGCGCGCTCTCCGGGCAGAAGCTCGACGCCGTGGAGCAGGGCGAGACCGCGGTGCGCGGCAAGCGCGACCCGCGCGACTTCACGCTGTGGAAGGCTGCGAAGCCCGGTGAGCCGTCCTGGCCTACGCCGTGGGGCAACGGCAGGCCCGGCTGGCACCTCGAGTGCTCGGCGATGGCCACGACGTACCTGGGCGGCACGTTCGACATCCACGGCGGCGGGCTCGACCTGATCTTCCCGCACCACGAGAACGAGCAGGCGCAGTCGCGGGCGGCCGGCGACGGCTTCGCGAACTACTGGATGCACAACTACTGGGTGACGCTGTCCGGCGAGAAGATGGCCAAGTCGCTCGGCAACACCGTGTCCATCCCCGCGATGCTGGAGAAGGTCCGCGCGCAGGAGCTGCGGTTCTACCTCGTCGCGCCTCACTACCGCTCGCACATCGAGTACTCGGAGGGCGCGCTGGCGGAGGCGGTGACGTCCTACGGGCGCATCGAGTCGTTCCTGCGCCGCACCACCGAACGCCTCGGGCCGATCGAGCTGCGGGGCGACATGTGCCCCGACTTCGTGGCCGCGATGGACAACGACCTGAACACGCCGCAAGCCGTGGCCGCACTGCACAACAAGGTGCGCCAGGGCAACACGGCGCTCGCCGACGGCAACCACGAGGAGGCCCGTGCGGCCGCCGAGTGCGTGCGCCGGATGGCCGACATCCTCGGCGTCGACCCGTTGTCGCCGAAGTGGAACGACCAGTCGTCTGCCGACACCGGCATGCGGCAGGCGTTGACCACGCTGGTGGATCGACTGCTGGTCGAGCGCCAGGAAGCCCGCAAGAGCAGGGATTTCGCGCGCTCTGACGCGTTGCGCGACCAGTTGCTGGAGGCGGGCATCGCCGTCGAGGACACCCCCGACGGTCCGCAGTGGACTTTGAAGGACGACTGACTTCCAGTGGCTGGCAACTCCAAGCGCAAGGGCGCGATGCGCAACCCGGGCTCCAAGAAGGGCGCGGTCGTCGGCTCCGGCGGCCAGAAGTCCAAGGGCCTGCAGGGCAAGGGCCCGACCCCGAAGGCGTCCGACCGCCCGAACCACCCCGCCTACAAGCGGGCCAAGGTGGTCGCGAAGACCGAGGCCGTGAAGACCCAGCGGCGCCAGAAGACGGAGAAGGCCCAGGCCGAGACCGTCGCGGGCCGCAACCCCGTCGTGGAGTGCCTGCGCGCGGGCACGCCGGCGACGGCGCTGTACGTGGCGCTGGGCATCGACGCGGACGACCGCGTGGCCGAGGCCGTGCGCCTCGCCGCCGACCGGGGCATCTCCGTGCTGGAGGTCGCCCGCGGTGAGCTCGACCGGATCACCGGTGGCGCGATGCACCAGGGCCTCGGCCTCCAGGTGCCGCCGTACGAGTACGCGACGCCGAACGAGCTGCTGGAGACCGCCCAGCGCTCCGGCCGGCCCCCGTTGCTGGTGGCGCTGGACGGCGTGACGGACCCGCGCAACCTGGGTGCCGTCGTGCGGTCCGCCGCGGCGTTCGGCGCGCACGGCGTGGTGCTGCCCCAGCGGCGCAGCGCGTCGATGACGGCGGTGGCGTGGCGTACCAGTGCGGGCACGGCGGCCAAGCTGCCGATCGCGATGGCCACGAACCTCACCCGCACGCTGCGCGACTGGGCGGAGGCGGGCCTGATGATCGTGGGCCTGGACGCCGACGGTGACGTGGACGTCGACGGCCTCGACCTCGCGACCGGCCCGCTGGTCGTGGTCGTGGGCTCCGAGGGCCGCGGTCTCGGCCGCCTGGTCAAGGAGACCTGCGACCAGACGGTGTCGATCCCGATGGCCACCGGCGTCGAGTCGCTCAACGCGTCCGTCGCGGCCGGTGTCGTGCTGGCCGAGGTCGCCCGCCGTCGCCGCATCGACGCCAAAGGCTGATCGAGTCTGACGCAATCCGCCAGTTCTCCACCCTGATCGAGCACTTCCGCCGACGTTAGTGATCGTTTTCCCGCCTGCTGAACCGGTTTCGTCGAGCAGGCGGGGAAACACTACTTCCGTCTCTTGCCAGACGCTCGCGGGTGACTCCGGCGACAAACGCCGAGGATTGTTTCGCGCCACTCCCGGACGCGGGTACGTTCGTGCTGATGGCAATTTGCAGATCCCGACCAGCAGGAGTCGGAGCGGGTTGCACCGGTTGGCGGATCAGTGAACACCCGTTCGGAACCCGCTGACACGCCGAGTGACCATTTGGGGTCCAATCAGGCGAGGCCGAGGTCAACTGTGAAGAAGATCAGGTCTACGTTTCGCTATTGTAACTACTTTAGGTAACTGGCCTGCTCCGTTTAGGTACACACTGTGGTAGGACAGACGTTGAACGGTCAGGCAGCTTCTACCGTGATTGTCGATAGGAATTGATTACCACCGGCGGGGGCGACGTGACTCGGCGTAGAGCGAATCAGGACGAGCTGATTCGCCGCGTGCGGTGCGCGGCTCGCCGAGGTCGCGCATGACGTCCCGCGGCGCCCTCCGCGAGCTCCTGGGTTTGCGCGAGTTCCGCGCCATGTGGATCGGTTCGACCGCTTCGACCGCCGGTGACCAACTCGCCGCGGTCGCATTGTCACTGCTCGTATTCGAACGGACACAATCCGCAGCGTGGACCGCGCTCACGTGGTCGTTGACGCTGTTCCCGCCACTGATTTCGGGTCCGTTGCTCGGCTGGGTCGCCGACCGGTTCCCGCGACGCACGGTAATGGTGACGACAGCCTGGTTGCAGGCCGCGCTGATGGCCGCGATGGCCATTCCGGGCATGCCGCTGTGGGCGATGATCGTGCTGCTCGTGGTGGTTCTGGCGATCTCCTCGCCGTATCTCGCGGCACAAGAAGCGAGCCTTCCTCACGTACTTCCACCGAAACGCTATGACGACGGCGTGGCGTTGTTCGGTACGTCCGTCGACATCGCTCAGATGGCGGGCCTGGCCGCGGCCGGCTTCCTCGTCGCCCACACCAGCCCTGCCGTGGCGCTGGGGATCAACGCCGCCACGTTCGCCGCGATGGCGGTCCTGGTGCAGACGTCCGTGAAGCACCGTCCGGCGGCGGATCCCGTGGGCCGCAAGAAGAAGGACGACGAACCGCGCGGCGTGCTGACGTTGATGGTGTCCGAGCCGAGGCTGAGGACGCTGCTGGGCGTCCGCCTGCTCGCGGGCCTCGCGATGGTCCCGGAAGGACTCGCGGTCCCCCTGGCGGCGAGCCTGGACGCGGTCTGGGCGGTCGGCTTGATCCTCGCGATCGAACCGGCGGCGAACGTGCTGGGCGTGGCGCTGCTCTTCCGCCTCGTCCGGGATCCGGCGAAACGAGAACGGCTCATCGGCCCGCTGGCGATCCTGTCATTGGCTCCGCTGATCCTGTTCGCGTTCAACCCGAACTTGACCTGGACGATCGTTTTGCTGGTGTTCGCCGGTATAGGCGGGGCTTATCACACACCCGCTCGTTCGGCGTGGATGAGGCTGTTGCCCGACCAGTACCGCGGAAGGGCTTATGGCATTGGGCGCGCGGCGTTGCGCTCGAGCCAGGGCGGCGGAATGGCACTGGCCGGTGTGGTCGCCCATTCGATCGGATCGGTGACGGCCACGATCGCGGGAGCGGGCGGTGTGGGACTGCTGCTGGCGACGCAGGCCACGTTCGCCTGGAGACGTGCCAGAGGTCGCGACGACACGAAGGCGGTGGCAATCTGAAACAGAACGGTCACCAATAGCGATATCCGTTGCAGAGGTACCAGGATGATTGAAGTCAGGTCCGGCGAGAGGCGGCGTTCAGAAGTCACGGTTGTTCATGGCAGGCACCTCCTCGTTGCGACGAGCAGCAGCGCAGGTAGGTCTACGACCTGGTCAGCGGCGGCTTGCTCATGATGTGCCATGAGCGTAGGGGGTCGTGGTGAAGAACAGTTTGACTGATCGCGCGCGATCGCGGGGACTCGGCTTGACTCCGATTCGCAACTGGGACCTCTGGACCGTTGCGCCCAGCGCCATCGCTTACTTCTTCGTGCTCGAAGCAGCGGTCGCCGGCGTCTCCATCTGGCTGCTGACGAAGCTCACGTCGGTCTCGATGTCGGACTGGCTCCGCTTCGGCGCGCTCATCGCCGCGATCACCATCCACCTGACCGTCGTCCGCAGAGCGGAAGAAGCCCGCCGCAACGAGGCCTCGGGCCCCCACATCGACCTGACCTCGGTCTGGACCTTCGCCGCGGCCGTGGCACTACCGGGCGGCCTGGCCGTGATCGCCACGATCTGGATGCGCATCCTGATCCAGCCGATCGCCCGCCGCCAGCCCTACCGCTTCGTCTTCGGCACGGCCTCGATGCTCGCCTCGACCCTCCTGTCCTGGGCCCTGGTCCACTACTCGGGCATCTCCCTGGCCGCCACCGGCAACGTCCCGACGGACCTGAGCCTGGTCCTGGTCCTCGCGATCACCGCGCTCCTCTACTGGTTCGTCCAGGTCATGACCGTCGCGGTGGCCTTCAAGATCGTCACCCCGAACTCGAAGGTGCTCGACTTCCTGGGCTCCAAGGTCGACAACATGCTGGAGATGAGCACCCTGGGCGCCGGCGTGATGCTCGGCATGCTCATGACGAGCCACTGGGTGGGCCCCCTCCTGCTGGTGGTCCCGGTGATCCTCGTGAACGCCCTCCTCTCCAGGGCAGGCGAACGAAGGGCACACCTGGAACGCCTCCTGCGAGAACAGGAACAACTCCACCAACGCCTGGCAGCAGACGCCCACACCGACTACCGAACGGGCTTGCTGAACACCAACGGCCTGGCCGAGTACGCGGGCCGCCTGGCAGAACGCTGCCGCCTCGACGGCGAACCGATGACCGTCCTGGTCATCGACCTGGACCACTTCAAGCGCATCAACGACACCTGGGGCCACCCAGCAGGCAACGCAGTCCTGGCAGAAGTGGGCAGAATCCTCCGCGAAAAGCTCCGCCCCGGCGACGTGGCGGGCCGAGACGGCGGCGAGGAGTTCGTAGTAGCCCTGAAGGACACCCCGGTCGCCCAAGGCGTGACGATCGCGGAACGCATCCGCGAGGCAATCGGCTCCCTGGCAGTCCCCACCACGGACAAGCACCGCAACGTGGTGACCCTCTACGGCCGCGAAACCCAGCCGACAGAACCAGAGGGCGCGGCCCTGAAGGCCATCAGCGCCTCGATCGGCGTGGCAGTGATCCCGGACAACGGCCCGGACATGTCAACGGCCCAGCACTCGGCAGACGCGGCCCTGTACAAGGCCAAGGAGAACGGCCGCAACCAGGTGAGGGTCGCGGGCCTGGACATCCCCCCACGCCTGATGCCGATGCCAAGTCCCAGGCAAGACGACATCGACATCACCAAGCCAATAACCTCACGCTCCGCATAAAAACACGCGAAGCCGAAGGCGAGCAGCTTTGGCTTTTGCTCTTGGCTTTTGAGCGAAGCTCTAGCGGTGGGGTTCCCGTCACGAGTCGCGCCACAGCTCTTGCTGCATCTGAGGGGTGAGGTCAAGTCGACACGCTTTTCGTC
>NZ_DASVFL010000355.1:0-14337 GCF_036380075.1 Lentzea sp.
TTTGGAGGTGGCGGTGGGTGGTGGTCGACGGCCATCTCGTCGGTCAGTTCCCGCACCACGCCTCCGCAGTCCTCGCCGCGCGCCACCCGCCGCAGCCGTGCCCGTCACGCCTGCCGCGGCCGCGCCCTACCTGCCGCAGTCACGCCGCACCCGTCGCAGCCGCGCCCACCGCAGCCACACCCAACTGCCGCAGCCACGTCACACCCACGCTGTGGCCGCGCCCATCCACCCCACCGTGGCACACCAGGTGTCGCTGTCGCACCACCCAGGTCGACATGGCGCCCACGATCGCCACCATCGTCCACCCCATCCGTTCCATCACCCCGGCCCGACACCAGCCGTCCCACCACCCTCGCCCCAACACCGTCCGTCTCATCACCATCGCCTCCCAACACCGTCCGTCCCACCCCCTCGCCCCGACATCGCCCGTCGCCCGCCCGCCCCCTTCCGCTTGCGGAGAAGGTGATCAAGAGTTCGTGACATCAACCAGACGCGGCCAAGCGTGGATCAGGACACGATTCACCCGTCCGAGCGACAGGGGAGGTGGCCCGCGCGCCATCCCACAAGCGCGCGGGCCACCAGAGCACGAGCCGCCGGAGCTAGCGGAGCAGGTACGCGTCGATGATCGTCTGCTCCACCGTCTGACCCATGCCCGAAGCCTTGGCTCGCAGCGACACCGACTTGGCGTCGCGCGGGTGGGCCAAGAGCACGCGGTTGTTCGTGACGGGCGTGCGGCGCCACGTCGTGCCGCTGTCGTAGGAGACCTCGACGGACGTCACCCGCACCGAGCTCGGACCGGTTTGCGACTGGGTCGAGATCGGCACGCCCAGGAGTTGGCCGGCGCGGCCGTGGCCGTCGTCGTCCAGTTGCGGGGTGAAGCGGATGACCGACAGCGGCAGGGCGGTTCGCGTGGCGGTCGTGTCGCTGCGGAACGTCCAGACGCCGGACACCTTGCGGCTCAAAGCGCCAAGACGCGTTGCGGTGGCTTCCAGGCGGTAGGTGGCGGCGCCCGGTTCCACGTCGGCCAGTGCCCAGCCGGCGTCGGGGGACTCGGCCACCAACCTGTCGTCGCGGTGGAGGGTGGTCCTGGCCTCGGTCACCGGGGAGTAGCCGGCGTTGCCCGCGTTGTCGCCGTACAGCGGGACGGTGATCCGGACGAAGTCGCCCGTGCGGAACGAGTGCGGGACGTCGCGCGTGTCGGGCAGTGCGGGGCCGAAGACCGCGCGGTTGAGCTGTTCCACGTACGAGCAGCCCGGCTTGTAGTGCTTCAGCGGGCCTTCCAGGGCGCCGATGTTGCCGGTCGCGTCGAAGAGGTTCAGGCGGCGCGACCAGTCGCCGCCCTCGCCGCCGTAGTGCTCGGTGCGCCGGCCCGGCGCGAGGGTGTCGAGGGAGCCCCAGCCCCAGTCGGCGCGGCCCGCGGGGGAGGAGGTGTGGCCGATGGACGCGGTCTGGCCCTCCTTCAACGGCGGCATGTCCACGCGCACGGTGGCCAGGTCCTTCTGGGAGACGGTGCGGGTCAGGCCGCTCGGCGCGGAACCCTTCGTGTACCAGGCGAGGCCGTAGAAGTCTGGACCCGCGTTCCAGAACGTCGCGGTCTTGCCGGTGACCTCCGGGGAGTCCGGGCCGATGCTCGCCACGCCGAGGTGGTCGATCGTGCCGCCGACCGAGAAGTTGCTGATGGTGTAGCTGGTGCCGCCGACGGTGCGTTCGAAACCGGTCTGCAGCAATGAGAGCTGCGCGGCGACCGGGAGGGTCACCTTGACCGGCTTCGCCTGGCGGGCGTCCAGCACGACCGTCGTGGCGCCGCTGATGGTCAGGTTCGGGTAGTTCACGACGTCGTGGGTGTAGGTGCCGCCCGACGACAGCACGCTGCCGGACAGGAGGTAGCGGCCCTTGGCCAAACGCGCCGTGCCGGTCGTGCTGTCCGGCCACACGCGGGCGCCGGTGTCGGCGTTCACGAGGAACGCGAACGTCGAGCCCGCCTTCGCGCCGGTCCGGTCGAGGCCGGTGACCGTGACGTCGTAGCTCTCCGGTTCCAGGTCGGCGACCACCGCGGTGCGCAGGCCGTTCGCGACGATCGCGCCGCCGACGACACCGCCGTCGGGTTGCCGGGCGACGTCCGCGGTGACCGTGGCGGTCGCGGAACCGTGCGCGGGCACGGTGAGCTTCGCGGGCGAGACGCTGAAGACGTTGCTGTTCGTGTCGCTGGTGAGGTCGAGGGTGACCGGGTCGGAGCCCGCGTTGGAGTAGGTGATCTGCTTCGACAGCGCGGGTTCGCCGGTGTGCGGCCACCGGTGGGCGCCGAAGCTGATGTTCGTCGGCGCCGCGGTGAGGTTCTGCTTGATCACCTTGGCGACGTCGACGCGGCCCGAGCCCTGCTCGAACGGCGTCAGCGCCGCGTTGGGCGTGGTGCTGCCGGCGAGACGGGCCTTGAGCTGCGCGCCGGTGAGCTCCGGGTGCTGCTGGCGCAGCAGTGCCGCCGCGCCCGCGACGTGCGGGGTGGCCATCGACGTGCCGTCGAGCGAGGTGTAGCCGTCGGCGACCGGCGGGCCGATCCTGCCGTCGGAGTGCCGGGCGGCGACGATGCCGACGCCCGGCGCGGTCAGGTCGGGCTTGAGCGTGCCCGCGAGGGTCGGGCCGCGGCTCGAGAACTCGGCGACCCGCTCCTCGTGGTCGACGGCGCCGACGGTCAGGGCCGCGTCGGCGGTGCCGGGAGAACCGATGGTCGTGCCGCCCGGACCGGAGTTGCCCGCCGCGACCACGAACAGCGTGCCCTTCTCGGCGCTGATGCGGTCGACGGCCTCCTCCAGCGGCTCGACCTCGGGCGTGTCGTAGCCGCCGAGGCTCATGTTGATGATCTGGGCGCCCTGCTCGACGGCCCACTCCATGCCGGCGATGATGGCGCTGTCCTGACCGGACCCGTTGTCGCCCAGCACCTTCACGTCGAGGATGTTCGCGTCCGGAGCCACGCCGCGGTACCTGCCGCCGCTCTTCGCGCCGGTGCCCGCGATGGTCGACGCCACGTGCGTGCCGTGGCCGTAGTGGTCGACCGCGTCGGGGGACGACGAGAAGTTGCGCTCGCCGATCTCGCGGTCGGCGAGGTCCGGGTGGGTGTTGTCGACGCCGGTGTCGAGCACGGCGACCGTGGTGCCCTTGCCGGTGAAACCCGCGGCATACGCGGCGGGCGCGTTGATCTGCGGCACGCTCCGGTCGAGACTCGCCTGCCGCTTCGCGTCCAGCCAGACCTTCCGCACACCCGCTTGTCGGAATGTTGACATCCCGACAAGCGGCGTCTTGGCGGCGTCGAACGCCACGCCGTTGATGCTCGGCAGCTGGAGGCCGGTGCTCATGGTGCGGGCGGCGCCTTCGGAGTACGTGACGATCACGGGCAACGCACCGCCGTAGGTGGCGAGTTCCGTGACGTCGAAGAGGCGTTCGTCGAGGAAGCCGTCGGCGATCAACGGCAGGGCGTCGTGCGGCACGACGTACTCGTGGCCCCGCGCGGTGTAGGACGTGAACACGACCTGCTCACGGCCGGGCGCCGGCTTCACCGCACGCTGTCCTGTGAGGACCTGGTCGCCCGTGACCAGCGTGACCGTGGGAGCGGAGGCCGTGTGAGCGGAGGCCATGGGGGCGGAAGCGGATCCCGGGACAGAGGCCTGGGCCTCGCCGGCGGTGAGCAGGGCACCGGCCAGCACGACGACTCCGAGTACGCGCACCCGGTCCTCCAGTGGTCTGTGAGAGCGTTCTCACGGACCGTAGTGAGGGCTCGTGCGGGTGACAAGGTCTACACCAATTTCCGGTACGGCTTAATCTTTCCGCCATGACGGGCCTGCGTGAGCGCAAGAAGGCGGCGACCAGGGAAGCGCTGGGTGACGCCGCCTGGAGCCTGTGCGTCGAGCACGGCCTGGACGGAGTGACGGTCGAGCAGATCGCGCACGCGGCCGGGGTGTCGCTGCGGACCTTCTTCAACTACTTCTCGTCCAAAGAGGAGGCCGTCGTCGCCGGCGACACGGCCACCGCGCTCGCGTTCGTGGAGGAGTTCGCCGGCCGGCCCCTCGACGAACCGGTGCTCGTCGCGCTGAAGATGGCCCTGCAGACCATCTACCCGCGCTACGTCGACCTCGAACGCCTCCGCCAGCTGCGCGAACTGCGCGAGCACCCGGCACTGCTGCCGCACGTCTTCGCCGCCTACTCCGCCCGCGAGCAGGCGCTGACGGCGGCCATCGCGGTGCGGTGCGGCGTGGACCCTCTCGAAGACCCCTACCCGGCGGTCGCGGCGTCGGCGTTCCTCGCGTCGATGCGCGCGGTCGTGCAGTGGTGGCTCAAGACGCCGCAAGCCTCGGAGCGCTACACCGCCACCGAGCTGGTCGGCCGCATGATCGACCAGCTCGGCGACGGCTTCACCAGATAGCCCGGGTGGGCCAGATCACCAGGTGACCGGGAGCTTGTGCACGCCGTAGATCGACATGTCGGTCCGCAGCGGCACCTCGTCCGCGGGCACGGCGAGCTTCAACGCCGGCAGCCGGCGCAGCAGCTCCGTGAACCCGACCGTCATCTCCACGCGCGCCAGCTGCTGGCCCAGGCACTGGTGGATGCCGTGCCCGAACGCCACGTGGTGGCCGCGCGGCCGGTCGACCAGCAGCTCGTGCGGGTCGTCGTACTGGCCCCGGTCGCGGTTCACCGCCGGCACCGACACCACGACCGTCTCGCCGGCGCGGACGGTGACGCCGCCGATCTCGACGTCCTCCTTCGCGTGCCGCGCGACGCCCTGGCTGATGATCGACAGGTACCGCAGCAGCTCCTCGACGGCGTTCTCGGTCAGCTCGGGGTTCGCCCGCAGCTTCTCGAACTGGTCGGGGTGCTCCAGCAGCGCGAACGTGCCCAGCGCCAGCATGTTCGCCGTCGTCTCGTGCCCCGCGATGAGCAGCAGGTTCGCGATGCCCGCCAGCTCGTTCTCGGTGAGGTCGGTGTCGCGCACCAGCCCGGACAGCAGGTCGTCGCCGGGGGTGCGCTTCTTCTCCCGCACCAGCGCCTGCATGAACCGCCGCAGCTCACCGGAGTTCTTGATCTGCTCGTCGACCGTCGTGTTCAGGCTGAGCAATGTGGCCGTGCGGCGCTGGAACTCGTCGCGGTCGCCGTAGTCGACGCCCAGCAGCTCGCAGATCACCAGCGACGGCACCGGCAGCGCGAAGTCCTGCACGAGGTCCGCCGGCGGGCCCTTCTCGATCATCGCGTCGAGCTGGGTGGTGACGATCTCGTGGATGCGCGGCGTCAGGTCCCGCATGCGCCGCACGGTGAACTGCCCGGTCAGCATCCGCCGGAAGCGGGTGTGCTCGGGGGCGTCCATGAAGATGAACGACCCCGCCTGCCGCTCCGGCGGGAACATCTCGGCGTGCAGCTCCGGCGAGATCAGGGCCTTCGCGCGCGGGCTGTTGATGCGGTCGGCGCTCATCCTCGGCTCGGCGAGCACCGCCCGCGCCTCGTCGTGCCCGGTCACGAGCCACACGGTGTCACCGTTGTGCTCGATCTTGTGGATCCGCCCGTGCCCGCTCAGCTCGGTCAGCGCGGTGGCCGGGTCGAACGGGCACCGCCCGTCGCGCTTGCTGAGTTCGGCGGGCAGCTGCGGGCGGATGAGCTCCTGCGCGTTGCGCTGCCGCTCGGCCGTGGTCATGGCCTCTCCTGTCTGACCCGGCGTGACCGGGCCATAGCTCGGCGTCACCCCCACGCTACCGAAACTTGCGCATCGTGCAAGATTTTTAGGTTGTCTTTAGACGGCGAACACCTGCGCGTCGTCCGCGAACGCCTTGAACTCGAGCGCGTTGCCCGCCGGGTCCAGGAAGAACATCGTCCACTGCTCGCCGGGTTCGCCCTTGAACCGCACGTACGGCTCGATGACGAACTTGGTGCCGGCGTCGGTGAGCTTCGCCGCCAGCGCCTGGAACGCGTCGACCGTCAGGACCAGGCCGAAGTGGGGGACGGGCACGTCGTGGCCGTCGACGGGGTTGCTGACCCGCTCCGTGCGCGGCGCGAGGTGGGTGACGAACTGGTGGCCGTGCAGGTTCCAGTCGACCCAGGTGTCGGAACTGCGGCCCTGCTCGAGGCCGAGGGTCTCGCCGTAGAAGCGGCGGGCGGCGTCCAGGTCGTCGACGGGCATGGCCAGGTGGAAGCGCGGGATCTCAGGCATGTCCGAATGTTAACATTCGGACATACGGGTCCGGTTGTGCGGTTGTTAACATTCGGACATGAGCAAGAGGGACCGCCCGCTCACCCTGGCCCCGGCGCCACGGCGAGGACTGGGCGCCGAGGTCGCGACCATGATCCGCGGATCGATCTTCACCGGCATCTTCCAGCCGGGTGAGGCGCTGCGCGAGGTCGAGCTGGCCAAGGCGCTGGAGGTGAGCCGCGGGCCCGTCCGGGACGCGCTGCAGATCCTGGAGCGCGAGGGGCTGGTGCGCAGCGAGTGGCACCGGGGCACGACCGTGACCGAGCTGTCGGACGAGGACGTGGCCGAGCTCGACAGCCTGCGCGGCGCGCTGGAGGACCTGGCGGTCCGGCGGGTCGTCGAGCACGCGAGCGACTTCGACCTCATCCCGGTCGTCATGGCCGCTCAGGCCATGGAACGCGAGGACAGCCCGTACGGCATGGTGCGCTGCGACATCGAGTTCCACGACGCGGTGTTCCTGGCGGCCAAGCACTCGCGGCTGCTGGAGGCCTGGCAGGCGGTGCGGTCGCAGGTCTTCCTGTTCCTGATCATGCGGGTGAACACGACCACCGCCGGCTACCTGGAACAGGTGCGGCTGGAGCACGAGATGCTGGTCGCGGCGTTGCGGTCGCGCAACGCCGACGCGGCGGTGGAGCTGTTCGCGGTGCACCGCAAACACGCGTTCGACCTACTGAGCAAGGGCGACTGACCGACCGGTCGAAGTGGACTGTCCACACGCGACTTCGGAGGCTCACAGCCACCCGTGCTCCGCGGCGACCTGGAACGCCGCGGACCGGTTGGCCACGCCGAGCTTCGCCACCGCCGCCGACAGGTGGTTGCGCACGGTCCCGGCCGACAGCGAGGTGCGGGACGCGATCTCGGCGACCGGTGTCCCGAACTCGCTGAGCCGCAACACCTCCAGCTCCCGCTGCGTCAGCGGGCACGGGGGAGCGGCCAGCGCGTCGGCGGCGAGCGCCGGGTCCACCCAGCGGCCGCCGGAGTGCACCCGGCGGATCACGTCGGCCAGCGTCCCGCCCGGCGACCCCTTGGGCAGGAAGCCCTTCGCGCCCGCGTGCAGGGCCTGCTGCAGGTGCGGCGGACGGCCCCGGCCGGTGAGGATCACCACCGCGCACGACGGCAGCACGCGGCCCAGCGACTCGGTGACCTCCAGGCCGTCGAGCAGGGGCATCTGCAGGTCGACCACGGCCACGTCCGGGCGGTGGGCGCGGGCGGCCTCCACGGCGGCCCTGCCGTCGCCGGCGCCCGCCACGACCTCCAGGTCGGGCTCCAGCGACAGCAGCGCCGCGAGGGCCTCGCGGATCAGCTCCTCGTCGTCGGCCAGCAGCACCCTGATCACGCAGGCACCACCACCTGCAACGTGAACGTGTCGTCGGACCGCTCCGCCGTCACCTCGCCGCTCACGGACGCCAGCCGCTCACCCATCCCGCGCAGCCCGTTGCCGGCGGCGACGGGTTTCTCGGCACCGTCGTTGGTCACGGTCATCCGCACCTCCCCGTCGTCGTCGGCGATGTCGATCATGCACCACGTCGCGTGGCTGTGGCGCAGGACGTTCGTGCAGGCCTCCCGCAGCACCAGCGCGAGCTGCGTCGCCGTGGCCGCCTCCACCGGGACGGACGACACCGTGCACCGGATCCCGGCCTCCCGCAGCACATCTCCCACGGCTTCCAGCTGCGACGGCAGGTCGACGGCGCGATAGCCGTGCACGGCGTCACGCACCGACTCCAGTGCCGTGGACGCCAGCCGTTGCGCCTCGAACGCCTCCGCGGCCGACCGTTCGGGATCGGTGGCGGCCAGCCGCCCGGCCAGCTCGGACTTCAGCGCGATCACGGTCAGCCGGTGGCCCAGCAGGTCGTGGACATCGCGGGCGAACCGCAGCCGTTCCTCGCTCACGGCCAGCTCCGCCCGCGCCTCCCGGCCGGCCCGCGCCTGGGCCAGGAGACCGGCGAACCACATCGGCAGCCCGGCCATCGCGATGATCGTCGCGCCGACCGAGGCCGCGATCATCTGGTACGTCGTCTGGTCGCGCGTCACGAAGAACCCGACCAGGCCCGCCAGCACGACCGCGCCGATCGCGGCCATCCACCGCCACACGCCGGTGAGCAGCAGCGCCGCGAACCCGGCGGAGCAGCCCCCGATCCACGCCCACGTCGACATCTCGTCCGGACCGACCGGCGCCACCAGCGGGATCGACACCACGGTCGCGGCCACCAGCCACCACAGCCGCCCGCCGCGCAACGTCACCGCGTACGCCACGGCCAGCACCAGCAGCCCCAGGACGCCCATCCAGCGCGTCGCGGACGGTTCGCGCAGCACCGAGACCAGCGGCACGGCCAGCGAGCTCACCCAGAGCACGTGCAGGATGCCGCGCAGCGCGGTGTGCGGAAGATCGTTCATCGCCATCAGGCTAGAACCACCGCAGCAGGATCGTGACCGCGATGACCAGGTCGAACACGCCGCACGCTGCCGACCACCAGTGCGGCACCAGCAGCACTAGATACGGCACGGCCATCCACAGCGCGGCGAGCTCGACCCGTTCCGGCGTCCACACCTGCCCCGGCAGGGCCATCCCTACCTGCATCGCCACGAGCATCTCGGCTCCGTGGCGCACCAGCGGCCGGACCACGGGTGAAACAGTTGTCGTCATGCGCTGAGCGTCGGAGAAAAGGCCTGCAAGACCCATCCGCGCGCTGTCATGACTTTCCCGTGCGAAACGCCCGGGAGGACCGTGCGGCCGACCTAGACGCCGAGCTCGGCCCAGATCGTCTTGCCGCCGGTGAACCCGAGTGTTCCCCAGGCCCGGGAGAGCTGCGCCACGAGGATCAGCCCGCGGCCTCTCGAGTCGCCGAGCCGGGACTCGCCCAGCTGCGGGAGCTCCGCCGGCGTGTGGTCGTCGACCTCCACGCGGACGAAGTCGGTGTGTCGCTGCACCCGTACGGCTCGTGGCCCTTCCGCGTGCTCGTAGGCGTTGCTGGCCAGTTCCGTGCACACGAGGAGGACGTCGAGCTGGACGTCCTCGTGGAGGTCCTTGAGCAGTGCACCGGCCCAGGCGCGCATCGACGCCAGGTCGGGCTGGTCCTCCGGCAGGGTGTGCAGGGTCCTCGCGGAGGCGTTGAGCACCTCGGGCGTGTCCATCTCCATCCCCACCTCGTTCTCTCAGGTCCTCCTGGCTTCTCAAGACGACCGTCAGAGAGCGAATTACCACTGCGCGTGCCGGCTGAAACGTGGGGACGGGGACGGCGGCGGTCGCCGAACCAGGTTTGGGCACGGTCGCCACGCGGGAAATCTTGATGTCGTCAGGGGCGTTCACGTGGTCGGCGGCGTGAACGCTCGCGGGGCCCGGTGCGCGTCGCGGCGTGCGGGAACCGAACCGATGGCCCTCGTCATGGCCATGGAATCCCAGCGATCACGCGGGTGCGCCGGCGAACGGATGAGGGAGAGGTCACAGGCGAAACCGCGGAATGAAGTGGACCTCTGAACCGTTACACACCAGTGCAGCCACCTCTGGCTGCCACTCCTGCCAACGGAAACGGGGGGATTTGTCATGCCTGCAGATCTGAAGAACCGCGCGTCCGGGCAGCAGGACGGGGACTCGGTCGGACAGTACCTGCGCGAGGTGGGCCGCACGCCGCTGCTCACCGCGTCGGAGGAAGTCGAGCTGTCCCGGCGCATCGAGGCCGGCGTCTACGCCGCCCACCTGCTGGAGTCCGGCGACACGACGCGGGACCGCCGGCTGCTGCGCCGCATCGCCGCCGAGGGCGAGCGCGCCAAGGACCACATGATCCGCGCGAACCTGCGCCTGGTCGTGTCGGTCGCGAAGAAGCACTCGTTCCGCGGCCTGCCGTTCGGGGACGTGGTGCAGGAGGGCAACCTCGGCCTGATCCGCGCCGTCGAGAAGTTCGACTACGCCAAGGGCTACAAGTTCTCCACCTACGCGATGTGGTGGATCCGCCAGGCGATCGAGCGGGGGCTCGCCGAGCAGACCCGCACGGTCCGCCTCCCGGTCCACGTCGTGGAGGAGGTCAACAAGCTCAAGAAGATCGGCCAGAAGCTCTCCACCCGGTTCGGTCGCGAGGCGACGGTCGAGGAGATCGCCGCGGAGGCCAAGTGCTCCCCGGCCCGCGTCCAGGACCTCCGCGACGCCGCGCGCGCGTGCGTGTCGCTGGAGACCCCGGTCGGCGACGAGGGCGACTCGGTGCTGGGCGACCTGATCCAGGACACCGACGGCGTCTCGGCGCCGGACGTGGTGGAGCGCCAGGAGTTCGTCGACGGCGTGCGGTCGCTGCTCGAGGTCCTGCCCGAACGGCAGGGCCGGATCATGCGGCTGCGGTTCGGCCTGGAGGACGGGCGCGAGCGCACCCTCCAGGAGGTCGCCGAGGAGCTCGGCCTGACCCGCGAGCGGATCCGCCAGCTGGAGAAGCAGTCCCTGGCGGTGCTCAAGCAGTCCGGCCGCCCGGAGGAGCTCTTCGCGCTCGCCGGGTAACCGTCCGCAAGTGCTGGCCTCGACCGTGGCGGGTGTTCTCCGGAACGCCCGCCACTGTCGCGTTCCCGGTAGATAATCCGGGCACGGAAAACCGGTGGAGCGGTGCCGTCGTGCCCCGCTACCGTCCTGTCTCACCTCGTTGCCTGCGACAGGACGTTCCGTTGTACATCGCGTGAGACCTCCCCAGAGCTGATCTCCCAGCGCGCCGCATCGCGTCGCGCTGGTTCATGCTGCGGACTTCTCACCAAGATCGGTGTACCTCTGTGCTCTCAACCTGGTTCGTCGTGCCCATTTCCCTTCCGCTCGTGCGCCGCCGGTGTCACGTGTGCGCGTCGGAACGCTTCCGCGCCAACGGCAAGTTCCGCGTCAACGCCAACCACAAGGTCCTCGACGCCTGGCTCCTCGTGCTCTGCACCGGGTGCGGGGACACCGCCAAGCTCACCGTCTTCGAACGCGCGCACGTGCGTTCGGTGCGGCCCGAGCTGCTGGACCGCTTGCACCACAACGACATCGGCCTCGCCGCCGAGCTGTTGCAGGACACCGTCCTGCAGCGGCGCAACCGGATCAGCCTCGACTGGGACGGCGCCTGGCGCCTGGAGGTGGCCGGGCCCCTCGACGGCGAGGAGGTCGACGTGGAGGTCCGGTTCGGGGCGCGGATCCCGGTCCGGCCGGTGCGGCTGATCGCCGAGGCGTTCGGCCTGGCGCGGGCCGAGGTCGTGCGGCTCGTAGACGAGGGCTGTCTCGTCTCGACGGTCCGGCTCGGCGGCAAGCTCTCCGGTGACTTCGCGTTCACGTTCAAGAGGAATGGCACCATGTCGGGGTGAACGTTCCGGCCGTCCTGCGCACCCTCGCCCGGCTGAGCGCCGCCGAGCAGCCGCAGAAGGTCCAGCTGGACCTGACCAGGACGGCCGGTCTGCTGTGGCTGGGCGACCACGAGCCGTCGTGGCGCGCGATCGCTCAGCCTCAGGACGCCGAGCCCGTCGCGTGGAGCGCCCCGAGGTCTCTTCGGGACGAGGTGGCGCGCCTCGCGGCGTTCGACGCGCTGCACCAGGACGACCGGCTGCTGCGGCTGGGCTGGGCGTTCCTCGCGGGACCGGCGCAGGTCGGCGGCCAGCGGCGCCGGGTGTGCCTGCCGCTGGTCTCCCGGCCCGTGCGGCTGCGCAAGGGCCCCGGCGCCGGCCACACCTTCCACCCCGCCGGCGACGCGGCGCTGTTCCCGCTGGTCGAGGACTGGGCGCGGGTCGCGGAACGGGAGGCGGCGCTCGCGCCGACCGCCGAGTGGGTCGCCGAGACGCTGCGGCTGGCGGGGTTCGCGGACGTGCCGGTCGTGCACGACGACCCGAGGGCGCGGATCTCCGGCGGCGAGCTCGTCGTGGCGCTGGGCGCCGGCGTGCACGCGGGCGAGCCGGTCGTGACGACCGAGCAGGGCTCGGCGCTGTACGAGTGGGCGACCAGGCCCGGCATCGAGGACACCGCGTTCGCCGCCCTCTACGGCGCCGGTGAGGCGTCTGCCGACCAGGACGAGCCGATCAGTTCGGCGTTGCCGTTGAGCCGCGGTCAGCAGCGCGCGGTCGAGCACGCCCGGCGTGCGCGGATCACGGTTGTGGGCGGGCCTCCGGGGTCGGGCAAGACGCACACCCTGGCCGCGCTGGCGTTGGACGCGGTGGCGTCGGGCAAGTCCGTGTTGCTCGCGAGCCGCACGCGCAACGCCGCCGACGTGCTCGGCGCGGCGTTGCGGCAGGCGGGCGGCCCGGCGCCGGTGCTGTTCGGCGACTCGGAGCTGCGGCAGGGGATGGCGCGCGAGCTGGGCGACGGGTTCGGCGCCACGTCCCGGTCCCGCGTGCAGGAGCTGGAGAGGGCACGGGACTCGGCTTTGGCCGGTGTGGCGCGGGTCGAGCGTGCGGTGGCCCAGGCCTTGCACGACGAAGAGCTCGCCGCCGATGGTGTCCGGCAGCAGGCGTTGATGGCCTCACACCGCGCGGTGGCGCCCAGGGCGTTCGACGCGGGTGTGGATTTCGCTGCTCTGAAAGCACTTCTGGCACCGCGCACGGGCTTCCTGAGTGGACTGCGCACGGGCTGGGCGCTGCGCCGGGCGCGCGGGAGTGCCGGTGCGGGCGAGGTCTCCCTCCCGGACCTGACGGCGGCGATCGAGGCGGCGGAGCAGACGGCGGCCGCGGTGCGGATCGGTGCCGCGGGCGGGACGACGTTCCGCGAGCTGCGGCCGCTGCTGGCCGGCCAGGACGGCGCGAGCCGGGAGGCCGTCGCCGCGTGGCTGGCGGAGTACGCGGTCAGCCGCCGGGGACCGGGCGCGCGCCGGGCGGTGTCGGCACTCGCGACGGCCCTGCGGTCCGGCAAGGCGGCCAGGCGGCGAGCCCTGGCCGAGATCGACAGCCGCGACCTGCTGACGGCGTTGCCGCTGTGGGTCGGGACGCTGTCGGAGGTGCAGGACATCCTGCCGCCGGTGCCCGGCGCGTTCGACCTGGTGGTCGTCGACGAGGCCAGTCACGTCGACCAGCCGCTCGCCGCCCCCGCCCTGCTGCGCGGCAGGTTGGCGGTCATCGGCGGCGACCCGCGCCAGCTGCGGCACGTGTCGTTCGTGAGCGACCAGGCCGTGCGGGCGGCGGTCGACGCCGAGGGCACGCACGCCCTGCGCGACCGGCTGGACGTGCCGAAGGTGAGCCTGTTCGACGCCGCCGCCGCGGCCGGCGTGCACTGGCTCGACGAGCACCACCGCTGCGCGCCGCACCTGATCGGCTTCGCCGCGTCCCGCTTCTACGACGGCAGGATGGCGCTGCTGACCACGCACCCGTCGATCGCCGACGTCGACTGCATCGACATCGAACTGGTCGAGGGGTCGAGGAGCGACCAGGGCGTCAACCGGTCCGAAGTGGATGCCGTGCTGGCCCACGTCCGCAAGCGGGTGGCGGCGGGCGTGCGGTCGATCGGCGTCGTGACGCCGTTCCGCGCGCAGGCCGACGCGCTGGAGGAAGCGCTGCTGCGCGAGCTGACGCTCGACGAGATCACCGCCGGCGGCGTCCGCGTGGGCACGGTGCACGGCGTGCAGGGTGGCGAGTTCGACGAGGTCGTGATCAGCCTGGCGGCCGACGACCGCGCGGGCGCGTGGCGGTTCGTGAACGACCGCGCCCTCCTGGCCGTCCTGACCACCCGGGCCCGCCGCCGCGTGCACGTGGTCACCTCGGTGGCGGAGCCGCCGGGCCTGGCGGGCGAGTACCTGCGGCACGCGTCGGTCGCTCCGGACGAGACCGAGGGCACCCCGCCGCCCGACGAGTGGACCCGGTCGCTGGCCCGGGAGCTGCGGACCGCCGGGGTGGCCGTGCGGACCGGGTACCCGGTGGGGCGGTGGCGCGTCGACCTCGTCGTGGGGGAGAAGGACGAGGCCGTCGCCGTGGAGACCCGCCCGCACCCGGACGGGCCGCGTGCCCACCTGGCCCGGTGGCGTGCGCTCGGCCACGCGGGGTGGCGGGTGCACGACGCGTTCGGGAGCCGGTTCGGCGACGACGCGGCTCGGGCGGCGGTGGAGCTGGCGCTCGAGCTGGGGACGGGCGGGGTGGAGGCCCGCGGCTGACGCTCCACCCCGTCCGGCTACCTCCGGTGGGCCGGTGTGATCAGC